>JAKSDB010000368.1 GCA_022360415.1 Chlorobiales bacterium | reverse complement strand
GGTGTTGACCATGACAAACGAAATCCTCACGTCTTCATACGCAAGCACTTTGACGAAGGGGAACCCGGCCACCGTGTCATCTCCGGTTATCAGTTCCCTGAAAACGCCACAGAACTCGTTCAGCTTTTTTCGGAGCCTTTTTGTCCTGCCGTTGACATCGGGATTCAGTGCGTTGTAGAACCGCATTTCCTCTTCGAGATCAATGAGGTCATGATTGCCGGGTATAAGGGTGACCTTGTCCCACGCGTACAGTCCCTTGTCACGAAGCAGATCCCTGAGCGCCATCCAGTCTTTTGGATCGGTCGAGCTAAAGAGGTCTCCGGTAATAACTACATGGCCGCATCCGGCATCGACAATGGCGGAGAGCAACGTGTCGAGACGTTCAAAGCTACGGCTGTCACGCCTGCCCGAGAGGTGCATGTCTGAAAAATGCGCCAGCTTTATGCGATTATCGGCCACAATGTCCGGATAGATTTTCGGCTCCCTTCAAATTTTCACATTTTAGGGGCTCCGTTTAGAAACAGAAACTGTAAATTACCGCCGTTCAAGATAGCTATTCGGAAGAACACATTATTATTACAATTACACTATTTTCATTCTTTTCATGTCATGCGTCATATAATAGAAGCACTCCAGAAACTCTCCCGCAACCTCTGGTGGTCATGGGACACGGAAGCCAAAGAGCTGTTCAAGGAGCTCTCGCCCCTTGTCTGGGAAAGGGTAAACCACAACCCGGTCGAGCTCCTGCGCCACATTTCGCAGGACGAGCTGAAGGCCCGTCTTGACTGCGAATTCGGAAAAAAGCTCGAAAGCGTTAAAAAACGTTTTGAAGAGTATCTCACTGCCAAGGACACGTGGGCGGCAAAAAACGCCCCTTCACTGACGGAAAAGACCGTCGCCTATTTCAGTGCTGAATTCGGCATTCATGAAAGTGTGAGGATCTATTCCGGAGGACTGGGCGTCCTCTCCGGGGACCACATCAAATCAGCAAGCGATCTCGGCCTGAAATTCGTCGGCATCACTCTCTTTTACAAGGAAGGCTACTTCCACCAGTGCCTCAATCAGGATGGGTGGCAGTTGGAAGACTACCCTTTGCAGTACCCCGAAAGCCTTCCTCTGGAGAAAGTAACCGATCCGGACGGCAAGGATCTGATTATTTCACTCGATATCGCACAAAACGAGGTTTTTGCCCAGGCATGGTACCTCAACGTCGGGCGGGCGAAGCTTTACCTGCTCGATACCAATATTCCCGCTAACGAGTCCCATTACCGTGACATCTGCTCGAGGGTATACGGCGGCGACCAGAACATGCGTATCAACCAGGAGATCGTGCTCGGCATCGGCGGCATCAAGCTGCTCGACGCACTCGGGATCGATCCCGCGGTCTACCACATGAACGAAGGGCATTCAGCTTTCCTCACAACCGAACTCCTCGCGCGTGAACTCGCAAAAGGGGCTGAGTTCGAAGAAGCAAAGGAAAAGGTCAGGCAGCAGTGTGTCTTCACAACCCACACACCGGTAGCCGCCGGCCATGACCGCTTTTCACGGGATATGATGCACTACACCCTCGACCGCTATCTCCAGAAAAGCGGTATCGCTTTCGATGATTTTCTCCGTCTCGGCACGGAAGATCCTTCGAACCTGCATGGCCTGTTCACCATGACGGTGCTCGCGCTCAGGCTTTCTCGCAACGCGAACGGGGTTTCGAAACTGCACGGACAGGTGTCACGAGAAATGTGGCAGCATATCTATGCCACGGCCTCACCCGATGACGTCCCTATCGGACATATCACCAACGGCGTCCATACGGCAAGCTGGAGCAGCGGGTTCACCGAGAAATTCTGGCGCCGCTACACCGACAGCCTCGATACCCTGACCGCTTCACAGGACGAAGCCATGAAGGTGCTCGCGAAAGTAAGCGACGAAGAGCTCTGGTGCCTGCGCTACCGCCTCAAGAGAAGTCTTATCGACTTTATCTACCGGTATCTCTCAAACCAGCTTTTCCATCAGCATGTCTATACGACCTACCTGGAAGCCGATTCCTCCAAATCAAGCAAAAACCCTCTCTCACCCGACGTGCTGACCATAGGTTTCGCAAGGCGGTTCGCAACCTACAAAAGAGCCCCGCTGATTTTTTCGGATATCGATCGGCTCACGAGGATCATCAATCATCCGACAATGCCTGTGCAGATCATTTTCGCGGGCAAGGCGCACCCGCACGACGACGCAGGCAAGCACTATATTCAGCAAATCGTGGAACATACACGGCTTCCGCAGTTCAAGGGAAAGATTATCTTTCTTGAAAACTACAATCTCGGCGTCGCCAAACGGATGATCTCGGGTGTGGATGTCTGGCTCAACAATCCGGTCAGGCCGATGGAGGCAAGCGGAACTTCCGGGCAGAAAACCGCCTTGCACGGAGGATTGAATTTCAGTATACCCGACGGCTGGTGGCCCGAAGCCTTTAACGGTGAAAACGGCTGGTCGATCGGAAGCGGCGAACAGTTCGAAAACCACGAGGCGCAGAACCATCATGACGCCGAAAAACTTTACGACGTGCTCGAGAACCAGATTATCCCTACATTTTATGACCGGAACGTGGATAACATCCCGGTGAAGTGGTTGAAAAAGGTTCGCGAAGCGATCGCGACTATTGGCCCCGTTTACAATACGCACCGCATGGTTAAAGATTATACATTGAAATATTACCTGACAGATTAAATGATTTCAGCCGTCCAACCATTGAGCTGTCAAGCCATCAAGCAATGATACCAATGACCTCGCACGTTCAACAACCGTCATCACGATCAGCGGCCGTCTCTCTCGGACGGGGGCTCGATCTGCGCTCCCCGGTTCTGCTGGCTTCCGGGACGGTCTCTTACGGCGAAGAGCTGAACAAACTGACGAACCTCGGCAAAATCGGCGGCATCGTCACCAAGGCCATTTCATCCGAACCCCGCACCGGCAACCCCCCGCAGCGAATAGCCGAAACCCCCTGCGGCATGATCAACGCTATCGGGCTTGCAAACGTTGGTCTTGAAAGGTTTGTCGAGGAAAAAATCCCCTTCCTTGAACAGCTTGACACGTCGGTCATCGTCAACATCGTGGGCAAATCCATCGACGATTACTGTAGGGTTATTGAGCGCCTGGAATCCTGTTCATGCGTAAGAGCATATGAAATCAACCTTTCCTGCCCCAACGTCAAGGGAGAGTGCATGATCATGGGCGTCAGCCGGGACGCCACCTTCGAGATCATCTCGAAGCTGCGCACACTCACCGAGCGGCACCTCATGGCCAAGCTCACCCCGAACGTCACCTCGATCAGCACCATCGCACTTGCCGCCGAGGAAGCCGGAGCCGACTCGGTCTCGTTGATCAACACCCTCGTCGGCATGGCGGTTGATCACAAAAAAAGAAAGCCGCTGCTTGCCAACGTTACAGGCGGCCTCTCCGGCCCCGCCATCAAACCGGTTGCGCTCGCAAAGGTGTGGGAAGTCTACAACGCGGTCAATATCCCGGTTGTCGGCATGGGCGGCATCTCCTGCTTCCAGGACGCCATGGAATTCCTCGTCACCGGCTCAAGCGCCATCCAGATCGGTACCATGAACTTCATTGACCCCGACATCGGCGAAACCATCGCCAATGCCATCGAAGAGTTTTTTGCCGATCCAGAGAACCCGACTATTGAGGAGTATACGGGGAGTTTGATTGTGGGTAGGTAGATAAAATGCTATGTATAATACACCTTATTTGCACACACTTTTCTTCCATTCATTTACCAAAGCAGGAATTCTGTCGATCACTTCCTTACCAAAAATCACCTCTGTCACGAGACCCATGTGCATTACATCAATTAGACGACACAAATAAGAACGACCTTTAGCCCACCATGTATAGTGGTCGTCAATTATAAGATAGTGTTTAATATCTCTCTGCAAATTTGATCTTACTTCCCAAAGTTCCCATCCATCAAGCTGCGTTTCATAAACACCATCTGCCACTCTACTACCGAACGTCGTAGTGTTATAGTATTCCTTTATTTCCCAAATGGCCTTAGGGTCTTTTATACTTGGAAATGCTCCGTCTATTCGTCTTGAAAGCGTCCTAACAGGAAAGTCATCAACAGTTATTGCCGTCAATTCTTTTGGATCATAATCACATTCGAATTCACCCTTGTTGGCTTCAATAAGCATATTTACTAATCCTGTCAGGAGAGCATAATCTCTCTTCTCACCTTTTTGCTTATTCATTGGCAAAGGGCATGCTGGATTCAATTCTGCTCTTTTTGCTTCGAATAGGATTTTTGCTTGATCCCTATTCATCAAATTTGGTTCAACGTGGTTTACCAAAACACTGCCTCGATAGGTCATGTATTCTTGGAGCAGCTTTCCAGCTTCAGTCAGTTTATTATCATGGACAAGTTTTTCTGGATTTAAGCCTTCTTCTTTGAACACTTCTAAAATTTGCTTTTTGTTCGGGACAACAAATCCTGGGCTTGATTTCTTATTTCTCTTTCTTTCTGCATATCCCAATCGTTGATTGAGCAGTTTCACATTTGCCCAAAATTCCAAATCTAGAGCTTTGTAGTTATTGTTGGGCTGCATCTAATCTTTTTTGGTATTCCTTTATGAACTCAGTTAACGAAGCATCCATGCTTTCAACGATCATTTTCAACTCAACAATGTCAACTCTGCGCTCCCCGCTTTCTACCTTGCTGATGAATGATTGAGGGACTTTTAACCTGTCAGCAAGTTCCGACTGGAGAAGGTTATTACCAACTCTTAAGCTGTAAAGAGTCTCCAGAAAGACTTTATACTCTTTGCTGTGGATACTTTTTTTCACAAAAGAAAACTATATCCTAAATTAGGATAACCCAAATTAGGATATAAGCACTGCATCTTTTACATTTAGAAAAGATCATAATATGCAGCTCACATTAGATTCAAAATTCGCCACTTACACTCCACCGAAGTCTCAGCTTTTGAAATGGGTAGGAAATAAACAAAAGTTTGCAGGCGAGATAACAAAATGCTTTCCTGTCGACTTTAGGACTTTTTACGAGCCTTTTTTAGGAAGTGGTGCGATCATGGCAACTGTAGCCCCAAAATCTGGCGTTGGTTCTGACATTTTTAAGCCTTTAATCGATATCTGGCAAAAACTTAAAGAAGACCCATCCGAATTGGTAGAATGGTATGCAGCGCGAAGAAATCGTTTAGATAATGAGGATAATAAAGAGGTATATGAAAGTGTCAAAGCTTCTTTCAATAAAAGTCACAACGGAGCAGACTTTTTGTATTTAACACGATCATGTTATGGTGGAATTGTAAGGTTTAGACAAGCCGATGGTTTTATGAGCACTCCATGTGGCACTCACATGCCAATCACCGTCGAGACGTTTCGTAAACGGGTCAATGAGTGGAAATCACGAATGAAAAACGTCATTTTTTTGAATGTTGATTACAAAGAGATTTTTGAAATGGCTAAGCCGGGCGATTTAATATATTGCGATCCACCTTATAGCCACAGTCAAAGCATTCTCTACGGAGCGCACGCATTTAAACTTGAGGAACTTTTTGAAGCAATAGAATCAGCGAAGTCCAAAGGAGTTAGAGTTGCTTTAAGTATTGATGGCAACAAAAAGTCAGGGAATTACTTATGCGATTTGCCTATTCCCCAAAGCCTGTTTGAAGAAGAGCTTTTTATTTCTGTTGGTCGTTCTATGCTGAGAAGGTTCCAAATGGAAGGTCAAACTTTAGAAGCTGAACATGTTTCAGATAGATTGCTACTGAATTATTCTGAAATTGAAACATTCGTGTAAATAGGAGCTTAGCTACATATCCATTTTTCACGGTCAAGCAATAGGCAATAACAATAGTCAATATAGGATGTCCCCTCATTTCAGGAATGAACCGTGTTAAGAGTCTTGAGGTTCCCGAATAACAATCATTGACTTCCAGGAAAAATATCCTACAGTATTGAAACTGCCATCGACTTCATTCCGCTCAACAATGTAGAACAGTAACCTGTAGCACTGTGTACCATATCCTTCCACCTCACACTGGAAGTAAGCATCAACACGCTGCGATTCGGTATATCGCGTTGGATCCGCCATGTCTGGAACAGGGAATGAACGTAATTTTAAAACCATCTCCGGAATGGTTGTAAGTTGAACGCCTGTTGGTTCAGCTATAATCCTGTAGAGAATCACATGAAACACATCTCCGGCCGTAAGACCGACATGCCAGCGAAGCATATCCCATTTTCCGGCAACCAGCTCCAATTTGTCCGATGCGTGTCTATAAACATTCTGTTCCGGGGCCGCTACTACAAAAGCCTCTTCCTGCTCAATCTCTGTTGGTGTAAGGTGGTTTTGGCTAAGGTTCGGGTAGTGCTGCCGAAATGGAGCTGCATCTAATACTATTTTAATATCGATAATCATTGGCGCGTACTCATCGTTTCTCACCCGAGAACAGCATTGATCGATCATAAGTACTCAACACACGCAGCCTGTTTTGGAAAAATAACCAACCACTCATGCGGCTCGCATGAGTGGTTGACCATCCTGTTTTACCCGCTTCTCATCCGATAGCCTCGATAGTGGGATCCCAATAATAGTATCCAAAGGTCTTCAGTTCTCCGGTATAATCATCCTTGTTTACGATATAAAAGTAAACCTGGTAACCCTCGGTACCTTTGTTCAGCACCTCACAACTTAAGTGGACATCTGCCTGGGTTTCTACGGCATTGTAACTTGTAGGGTTTTTAGGATCGGGGATGGGGGTGGGAGGATAGGATACCCGCATCTCCACATCGCTCGTAACTTGATCTCCGCTGAACCGGGCGATTTTGTAGATGATCGCTGCCTGATCCGTGTTTCCGCTCAGGGATTCGGAGCGCCATTGGATGTAATCATTCACCTTTGCTTTCACAACAAGATCAGCCGTAGCCTGTCCTTTATCCACAACATTTTTTTGAGCCACCATCCAAGCATCTTCATGCCGAAGACCAATAGGACTACCAGCACTGCCGCCGCCGCCATAATCCCTTTCGATGGTCACGGTATCGAACATGACGTCAATGTTTATAGTTTTTGACATAGCCTTTTCCTCCTCGTTTTTATTGGTTTAAATAGACCTCTTTGACCGGACTGCAAAGAGGCAACTGTAAGTCGACATAGCTGCACAGGGCAACTCCGGTCCGGCATGCTATAGTCCAAGACCGGGGCATTCTTATTTATGCCACAGGACATAGATTCAGCCTTATCGCAAAATGCGACTGACAAGAAGCGCATAATGAAACTGTTCCCAACAACGCGACAACGCAGAACTCCCAAAAACGAAGCACAAATAATGCACGAATGAACAGCTGCGCCCACAATGACGCTATACTCCTATAGACACATGAAATCAGGCACTGGAACGGATGGGGGAAGTGCCCTTACATCTGGGAATGAAACCGGTCAACAAATAAAGACCGCTTCTTGAGTCAAGTTATATTTTAAAGTAAAAAAAAGCAAAAAATAAAAAATTCTATCCTCCGGCATCCTGGAACAGAAAACATCCAGTACGCTGAAAGCACAGACTGAAACAACCGCAGCCTTTATTTTTTTTTGCCTTCTATCCGCTCTGTTTTCCTAACCCGTTTGTTATAGAGGGGCTTGCGTGAGAGGCGGCGTCCGGGTTTGCCGCCGATCGCGCGGTAGGCGCGGACGAAACGGTTTTTCGAGATGGGTGAGGTCGCCGTCAACCAGCGGATGATGCGGGCTTCCGATTCATGAATATCGACATCGGAAGGCCCGACGTCGGAAAGCAGCTTGACAAGGATGGGAGCGCATTCAAACGCCACGAAAAGCAGGGTGATGAACAACACGGCGTTGGCAGAAGCGTTGTTGACGTCATCGCCGCCTTCGGTGAGCTGACCAAGCGCCCAGTTCCGGTCAGCGAAACCGGCGGTCGATATTTTCCTTTCGAGCATCGATGCCGTAAGCATGTTCTGGGTATTGATGCCTTCCTGCTCCTTCTGCCGGTTGATATACGTTTCGAGGTTGGCTATCTGTGTCGCAAGGTACTGCTCGCGAAGCTCCTTTGAATCGATAACCGCCTGCTTCTCTTTGGCATAGGTACCAAACCCGACAATACCCGAAGTTGTCTGTGTTTTATCCCCGAAAACTTCCCGCTTCAGTTCCTCACGCAGGCGGGTCAATTCGCTGCTTACCGTGTCATATTCCTTACGCAGCTTTTCGACCTGGCTCAACTCAAGCGCATACTTATCGGCAAAGGCCTCGCTGATACCGGTGATGCGTTCCCGCTGCTCCTTCAGGTAACGGGTCTTGAGCACGTCCAGGATCTCCTTCTCGAAAATCTTGATCTCGAGCGGGCGCGCGATAACAATGGCTATGAGTACCGCGAATACCAGACGGGGAGAGGCCTGGTAAAACTGGCGCAGTCCTTTGGTGGTCTTGTTGATGCTCGAAACGATATATCGGTCGAGGTTGAAAATCGCAAGTCCCCAGAGAACTCCGAAAATAACGGCAAAAAAAACGGCAAAGATTGACCCGGCGAAAACATAGTACAAGGCGTAACCGCCGGAAAGTCCTGCGAAAAGAGCGGTAAAGAATATAGTGGCACCGATACCGATGAACTTGTTATACTCCGTAGGATACTTTTCAATCACCTCGAGAGGAGTTCCGGCACACATCCAGAAAAACCTGCGGATGCTCTCCATATTTATGGTAGCGGCTTGTTTCTTCACAATATCGGGATTCTTGTTTTTTAAAATATAATCATATCTTGCTTCCCGGACATTCAGAATTCAGGGGACCACCTTTTATTAAATCACTTATACCGTCCATGCGTGTAGGAATTGGTATCGATATCCACCAGTTTACCGAACAGAGAAAACTGATTGTCGGCGGCGTCGAAATCCCTCACTCAAAAGGCCTTAAAGGACACAGCGACGCGGACGTCCTGTTGCACGCAATAAGCGACGCTCTTCTCGGAGCTGCCGCCCTCGGCGATATCGGGAAGCATTTCCCCGATACCAGCCCGGAATTCAAGGATATCGACAGCAAAATCCTGCTGCGCCATGTCGGCAAACTTATAGCCGATGAAGGCTACTCAATAGAGAATATTGATTCGATGCTGCTCATGGAAAGGCCAAAAATCGCCCCTTACATCATGGCAATGCGGAAAAACATAGCACAGTGCCTGGGCATCGATGTCGGCAGGGTTGCGGTCAAAGCGACGACGAATGAAAAGCTCGGCTACGTGGGACGTGAGGAAGGCGTTTGCGCCCACGCGATATGCTTGATTAGTGAAAAGTGACAAGAAAAAGCTGACGCAAAGAACCGGAAAAATGAGCTGGGCAGCCGGGTGTCGTACTTTCTGCCTTTTACCTTTTGAGTTCTGCCTTTGCTAAGCACCTACCTGCCCGCGGAGAATTTTCACCGGTACATATCTCGCGGCTCTGCTTGCAGGGCCTAAAGCCGAAACCACCGAGACGACAATACCGAAAAGTACGACGATGACATAGGCTTCCGGTGTTTCCTGAAGATTGATCCTGTCGCTTTGCAGAACAGCCGAAGTGTTAATCTCAAAACGGATCGATGCCACCATCCTGCAGATAAAATGGCCAAGGGGACTTCCGACAGAAACCCCGAGCAGGCCGATGATGAAACCTTCCAGCGTAAAAATAGAGGTAATGCTGTTTTGCCGAAGGCCCATTGAACGCATGATTGCGATATCCTTGACTTTCTGGAGTACCACAGTGGTCATGACCGATGAAACGCCAAGCCCCGCAACGATAAAGACAAAGCCGACAAGCACGAGGGTGATGGTGCCGTTACGGTTATAGAAATCGATCACATTCCTGTTTGTTTCATCCCAGCTTTCTGACTCGTAACCGGTTAGTCTTTCAGCCTTTTCGGCAACATCGCCCGCACTGCCTACATCGGCGGTCTTCAGGCCTATTGCCGTGACGGCATTGGAAGCAAGGCCCTCGATCCTCTGGGCAAGTGCAAGGTTGATATAGGCTTCCTGTTTGTCTTTCGCGTTAAATCCCGTACTGTAACGACCAATGATCGTTACGGGAAATTCTTCCCCGCTCTGGCTGATGAGCAGAATGCGGCTGTGGTAGGAAGCGTTGAGCTCTTCGGCCAGCAGGTTCCCGACCAGAATGCCGTTCGGAGTGTAGGAAAGTTCTTTCAATGCTTCGGGTTCGAGAAGTTTCGATGAAAGGCTCGCGATATCGGCTTCCGTTTCCGGGACAACACCTCTCGCTACACAGGAAGTAAAACGCGACTTGTTGCGGGCAATCAGGTTGCTTATGACGTAGGGCGAAACAACTTCCACATCCTTGAGCTGCCTGACACGCTCGACAACGTCGGGATAGTTCTTGATCGTTTCCCTGTCTTCGACGGTAACGTTCTTTTCGACAAAACCGAGCATATTTTTTCCCGTCCCGATCAGGTTGTCCGGCACCAGAGGTTCCACACGGTCGGCGCTGACGATAACATGAGGTGCAATGTCGATGATTTTGTTCACCACGTTTTTCGACATTCCTCCGGCAATGGCAATGGTCGTGATCAGCATGGCCGATCCTATGGCCACGCCCAGCGCGGTCAACGCGGTCTGACGTTTTCTTTCCCTGAGGTGCGCGTAAGCGATATACAGGTGGTCACGAAATGTCATGTTCCGGGAAAACAGGATTCAGGAGCCCAGTAAGAGGAAGATAGTGAGAAAGTCGCAAAGATGTTGAACCGTTTGACCGCCGTGTCGAATCAATCATACTCGTATTCAACAAAGCGGTACTCGCAGCCGTAATCGAAAAGCTTTCCTGAGCATAAAAACTGCTCATTTATTGAGAATAGCCGACATCATATAACGGGTAGTGGGAAATGGCAAGAATTTCAGTTGAATAATCATGTTCCTTAGTCTATCTTGGGGTACTGAAATTCAGCCTTTAACCAATTCAACAGACTTATTTAGAGGAGAAAGCTACCGTGAAAAAAATTGGCATTTTAACCAGTGGTGGAGACTGCGGCGGCCTCAATGCCGTCATCAAGGGAGCCGCGTTTACAGCCCTGTCAAAAGACATTGCATTATACGTCATCCCGAATGGCTACGCCGGGCTTTACAATCTTGTAAACCAGGAAAAACTCGTGCAGCTCGACCCGGCTCGTCTCGACCAGTTCTCGGGCAGCTTTGCGGGATCGGAAGCCGGACATTCAAGGGTAAAGATCAAAGCTATCAGCAACCCCGAGAAATACAACCGCATCAAGGAAGGAATGAAAAAGTTCGAGCTTGACGGGCTCGTTATCAGCGGGGGAGATGACAGCGGCAGCGTCATGGTAGACCTGAACAGCAACGGAATCCAGTGCATCCACGCCCCGAAAACCATGGACCTCGATCTCCAGACCTACTCCGTCGGCGGTGATTCCACCATCAACCGCATCGCCCAGTTTGTCCAGGACCTGAAAACCACCGGAAGGACCCATAACCGTATTCTCGTGACCGAGGTTTTCGGGAGGTACGCAGGTCATACCGCTTTCAGAAGCGGAGTAGCCGCAGAAGCAGACTGTATCCTGATTCCTGAAATACCGGCAGACTGGGATGTGGTCTACGAGCATATCGTCGGTCGCTTCACCCGGCGCATCAGGGAAAGTGACGTGAACGCCGGCACCTATACCATCGTCGTCGCAGAAGGTCTCAAAAACGCCGATGGCTCCGATATCGTCGATGAGTCGGCAGGTGTTGATGCTTTCGGGCACAAAAAGCTTGCCGGTGCAGGAAAATACGTCTGTCAGGAACTCAAGAAAAGGCTTTCAGCCGATCCCGATATGCCTGAATTCATGAAAGAAACCGGCATGTTTGTCGAGGGCATCTATGAAATCCCCGAAGTCCGTGAAATCCACCCGGGACACCTTGTGCGTGCGGGCAACTCTTCCGCCTACGACGTCAACTTCGGCTATGAAGCCGGCGCAGCTGCGGTAATACTCCTTACGGAAGGAAAGACCGGCGTAACGATTTCCAAGGTCAAGGGGCGCAAGATTGAATACATCGAGTCAAGCAAGGCTATC
>JAKSDB010000004.1 GCA_022360415.1 Chlorobiales bacterium | reverse complement strand
TTAAGAAAGTCAACAGTGTTACCCGGAGAAGTCCTTTCAGGCGAAATCATGGTGGCTATACCGAGAGGAATTGATGAGTCAGCAAGCCTTACTTTCATGATCGATGCTGCCGGTGATAAACACATTTTCAAGTTTCGTCTTAATAAAATGGACAAATAATAAACAGGCAAGGTGTTACAGTTCTTGGACGTAACCCTCCTTCTTTGCTTTTTCGTTGTTGCCTTCAGGTTGACCCCCTTTTGTATTTCAGAAAAGGACAAAATTTTTTCTTTACAAGAATGATATGTAACTTGTCTCGGAATTTTTAATTACCTGATAAGACATCCTACGATCAACGGCAGTATGGCTAAAAAGGTCGATGTTACACAGAAGGCAAAGGATATTCTCGAGGAGGCGCTTGACAGGGAAGCGGTAGACGTTCTGGCGAAAATATCCCGGGAGATGCAGCAGATTTTTCATGAGCATCCAGAGCCGACCCGCCAGGATGTTGTGCGTATTGTCAGTGACTATTTTACCGGTAACGGCAAGTCGGAGCAGTTTGTGACAAGCTGGATCAGTACCGCTGAAGAACACTGTAAGTCGCGGGGTCTTCGTGAAGAAGATCAGCCCAAAGCCATGCTTTCCGACCTGGGCGTGTTTCGGTTTATGAACTTTCTTATGGAAAAAGGGCTGACGGACGATCAGGTGAATATTGTGCTCAGGGGCGCCGTTCAGCGGGCAAACGATGAGGGAAACGCGTAAGTCTTTTTTTACTGTATCACCTGCTGTGCAGGATCAATAATATACCTCCGACGACAAGTAATACTCCTGATAGCCGTATAATATTGAGAGGCTCGTTGAGAACCGCGACTGCCAACAGGTAGGTTATGACAGGCGACGCGGCAACGACGGGATTGACGATGGATACATCTGTTGTTTTAATTGCCGTAAGGTAAAAGAAGAGCATGATGGTCACGGCGACCCCCTGAAGAAGCGCGTAAGCTGTGTATTTCAGGGGTAGGCCGGATGACAGTGACGAGGTGCCGAGCCAGACTGCTATGCCAAGAATGATGGTTTGCGAAAGGGTCCGATAGAAAAGCATGTGCGTTACGTTCATCCTTGCAAGGGTTATTTTTTCGAGAATCGGCAGTGAACCGAGTATCGAAACGGTTATGATCAGGGAAAGGTAGAGATTAAGAGTTTTCATGACTAGGTTGTTCTATGTTTTTTTAGTACCGGGAATACAGGCAAAGTTTTGTAACTAAACTCAAATCAACAAACAGGGTAGGACCATGAATAAAACAAAGCTTCTTCACGAAGGAAAAGCAAAGAAAGTTTTTCTGACCGAAAATAGTGATCTTGTTATTCAGGAATTCAAGGATGATGCCACTGCTTTCAATAACAAGAAAAAAGGCACGATCAGCAACAAGGGTGTTGTGAACAATGCAGTTTCCTGCAAGCTGTTCACCTATCTTGAGGAGAACGGTGTCCCGACCCATTTTGTGGAAAAACTCTCTGACAGGGATATGCTCTGCAAGTACCTCGAGATTATCATGGTAGAGGTTGTGGTGAGAAATGTCGCCGCAGGTTCGCTGGTGAAGCGCTACGGTTTTGAGGAAGGAGTCAGGCTTGAACGTCCTATCATCGAGCTCTACCTCAAAGACGATGATCTCGACGATCCTTTGATGAATGAAAGCCATGCTGTTGCGCTCGGTCTGGCTACCTATGAGGAGCTCGATATACTAAAAGAGCAGGCTGCAAGGATCAATACGCTCATGAAAAGCTTTTTTGCCGACCGCAAGCTCAATCTGGTTGATTTTAAACTGGAATTCGGCCGGCATAAAGGCGAGATTTTTCTCGGTGATGAAATCAGTCCGGATACCTGTCGTTTCTGGGATCTGGATACAGGCGAGAAAATGGACAAGGATCGTTTCCGTTTTGATCTTGGCGGTGTTGAGGATGCCTATTCGGAGGTCGAAAAGAGGGTGCTTGACCTGGAATAGCTTCCGGTCTTGAACCTGAGGAATAGATGCTCGAAGCCATAATAGAATATCTTCGCTCGGCTGATCCGGCAGCGATCTATCTTTTCCTGTTTTTTATATCATTTCTTGAGAATGTTGTTCCGCCTATCCCAGGCGATGTGCCCGTGGCGTTTGTCGGTTATCTTGTCTTCTCGAGTGACATCGACTTCTGGTTATCGGTAACGTTTGCCTCTGCCGGATCGACGCTGGGTTTCCTGCTCATGTTTCTCCTGAGCAGGAAGGTCGGGCTCAAGATCTATGCCCGGGGGGAAAGCAGGGTCAGGCATGGTGTGGTAAGGGCGCTTCACAAGATGTTTCCGCCTGACCTGATGGAAACGGCACGAATGCGCTTCTCGGCCCACGGCTACCTTGCGGTTCTGGTAAACAGGTTTCTTTTCGGTTATCGGGCAATCATATCAGTGATGGCGGGTTTCATGCACCTCAATGTCTCCGGTGTGTTCGCCGCTGCGGTAACGAGCTCGGTCGTCTGGTATGTGCTGCTGCTCAGGGGAGGGTATTTTCTGGGTGAAAACTGGCAGGAAATCGGGGCATACATGACATTGTACAGCATACCGCTTACCCTGGTTTTTCTTTTGGTTGTGTTCATAGCGTTTATAAGGTACGTGAGAGGGTGGAAAAAACAGGACAGCCGGTAGTTTGTTGGAATTTTATGCCTTTGCAGTTACCTTTAGCATCATAAAAATCACTATACATTATTCAAGAAGACGTACAAGGCAACAGTGATGGCAAAAGATATAAAACCTTATCCTGCTGACAGAAAGGGAAAGGCGGTTACCCTCGGCACAATAGAGGAAATGAAGGAAATGGCATGTCAGGTCCGGCGAGACGTCGTGCGTATGCTCGCCATGGCAGCATCAGGCCACACGGGCGGTTCGCTGGGCATGGCGGATGTGTTTACCGCCCTGTATTTCAGGGTCATGCGCCACGATCCGCACGATTTCAGGAAAACCGCGGACCGGGATATGCTCTTTCTCTCCAACGGTCATATTGTGCCTGTATGGTACAGCGTGCTTGCCAGAAGCGGGTATTTCCGGCTTGAAGAACTTTGCTCGTTACGTCAGATAAACAGTTACCTGCAAGGGCATCCTGCTTCAGAAGCAGGGCTGCCGGGGATACATATAGCTTCGGGCTCTCTCGGGCAGGGGCTTTCGGCTGCCGTGGGCGCGGCGCTTGGAAAACGTATTGACGAATGCTCGGGCGAGATTTTCTGTCTGATAGGAGACGGCGAATGTCAGGAAGGCCAGATATGGGAAGCCGCGATAAGCGCGGCGCATTACGGGCTTGGTAATCTTGTTGCCATTGTCGATTACAATAATCAGCAGATTGACGGAGAGGTCAGTAATGTCATGAATGTCGAGCCTTTTGCAGATAAATGGCGGTCATTCGGCTGGAAGGTGCAGCAGTGTGACGGCAATGATATAGGTGATATTGTTACCGTAGTGGAAAAGATCCGGGCGGAAAAAGACAGAACGAGGCCCTCGGTTATTCTGGCAGTTACGGTTATGGGCAAAGGGGTTCCGTTTTTTGAGGGTACCATGCCTGACAATACAAACTGGCACGGGAAGCCTCCTTCTCTGGAACAGTGTGAACAGGCTCTTGAAATACTGGGCGAAACGTCGTTCGGCGATTTTTAATCCTGAAAGTGCAGATTCAATCAGGCAGATACAGGGGAAAAAAACTGCAGCGAAGCACAACCGGCTCTATCCGTCCCTGTAGCAGCAGGGTGAAAAAATCTCTCTTCGATATACTTTCCGTGCGGATGGACCTTGTCGGAACAAAAATCCTTGATCTGTTTGCCGG
>JAKSDB010000101.1 GCA_022360415.1 Chlorobiales bacterium | reverse complement strand
TGGCCAAGATCATGAACCTTTTCCTCAAAAAGAAGATCAATCCTCTGATCGGTTCGGCAGGGGTTTCGGCTGTTCCGATGGCTGCGCGTGTATCGAACAGGGTAGGTCTCGAATCCGACCCGCATAACTTTCTTCTCATGCATGCCATGGGGCCGAACGTTGCCGGAGTCATCGGTTCCGCGGTTGCGGCTGGAATTCTGTTATCGGTGTTCCTGTAATGACAGGCAACGCATTGTATGAAAAAGGCAGGGTTGGAAGAGACCCTGCCTTTTCTTTTTCAAGCCATTTAAATGTATGGCATTCGAACCATCAAGCTCTCAATCTATCCGGCTAACCGGCTGTTTTCACTTTTTCAGTATGATTTCACAATCCGGGTGCAGCTCGAGGAACTGCTCGAGCTCTTCGTTGAGTACCTGCCCAGCTGAAAGCTCTATCTTCTCGAGGTATTCAAGATGCATCAGCGGTGCAATCGAGGTTATTTTCGTATCGGCAAAGGAGAGCTCTTCCAGTTCAGGCAGTCCGGCAAGAGGCTCCAGCGAGTCGACCGGTGTCCGGTTGAGGCTCAGTTCTCTGAGGCTGGTGAGCCCTGAAAGCGGCTCAAGAGAGCCGACCGAGGTGCGGCTGAAACGAAGATATTCAAGGTTTTGCAGGTCAGCAAGAGGGGAGAGGTCGTCAATCTCCGTATTGTTGAAACCAAGCTCAATGAGATTTACAAGTTTTTCAAGAGGTTCCAGGGACGACACCCCGGTTTTATAACAGCTTATTTTTTCAAGCTTCGTCAATTCCGAGACAGGTGAAAGGTCGCTGACCGGTGTTTCGGAACAGTAAAGCTCTTCGAGGTTGACAAGATTTGCGATGGGTTCGAGACTGCTCACCTCGGTACTGGAGATCCAGAGCAGTTTAAGGCTTGTTATTTCCCGGAGAGGTTCCAGGGAAGAGATATCGCAGTCGAAAGCGTAAAGCCGCTGAAGCTCTCTGAGATCCTTCAATGGCTGAAGGCTTTCAATCGGGGATTCGTCACAACGCAATTGCTGGAGCTTTTCAAGAGCCCGTAACGGAGCGAGACTGTGCACCCGCCGGTTGTCGCACCTCAGATGAGTGACATTGAAGAAATCGAGCAACTCCTGGGAGGAAGGATCGCCGGATATTTTCAGGGTGGTTTTTACCACCTCCCGCCAGTCCGCATTCAGCGCGTTCCACCACTCCTGCCGTTTTGATCGGTTTTCAAAAAAGTGGTTTCCGGGCAGTGAGAAAACAGGGGCATCGACCAGCTTTCCTCCTCTTTCCGCGGTGACGTGACAGGTAAGATCTTCATGGTTGTATGCCGGAGGCTGCATTTCGCAGCAATTCAGCTTTTCAGCCACGCAGCGCGCGTACCAGTCGGCCCTTTTTTCGTCGAGGATTTTATAATGCTTTTCCTGCGATTGTTCATCAAGAGAGGAAATGTCCTGAAGTATATCGTTACCGCACCGGGGGCAGACCGCGCTTTGCTCGGTCAGCGGGTAGTTGCAGACAGGACAGTTGTTATATGTATGTTGTTCCAAGGTCGGGAAGGATATTACGGTTGCAAAACAAACAAGTTATATACTCTGCACTAATAATAACCCAAACTGAGCGTATCAGCAAATGCTTGAAAGTGAAAACTGATAAAGCGCTTGAAGGAAGAATGAATGCCGATGCGCGGAGAGATTGGTCGGTGCCGGAAGCAAACAATCGGAAGGGAACGATAAAACAATGCATCACTGTTACATATAAAAGCGTGAAGAACGGAATCCTCGTGTCCCCCCTGCTGTTTGTTTACAGGCTATCCGCTCCTTTCGCTCTCCTATCCCCCGGAGGAACATACGGTTATCTGTGTT
>JAKSDB010000254.1 GCA_022360415.1 Chlorobiales bacterium | reverse complement strand
GTTGCGGGCGTAAGGCCCGGCATGTATGTCGAGCCGGAAACCCTGACCGTCGGTTCCCAGGACACAACCGGGGCAATGACCCGCGACGAGATCAAAGAGCTTGCCGCCCTGAGTTTCGGTGCGGATCTTGTCATGCAGAGTTTCTGTCATACCGCGGCATACCCCAAACCATCCGATGTGAAGCTCCACAAAACCCTGCCGTACTTTATCCAGAGCAGAGGAGGTGTTGCGCTCCGACCGGGAGACGGTGTAATTCATACCTGGCTGAACCGTATGGTGCTTCCTGATACACTCGGCACCGGCGCAGACTCCCATACCCGTTTTCCTATCGGAATCTCTTTCCCTGGCGGTTCCGGTCTTGTGGCATTTGCAGGTGTGACAGGTTCCATGCCTTTGAATGTTCCGGAATCGGTTCTTGTCCGGTTCAAGGGCGAGCTTCAGGAGGGCATAACGCTTCGCGATCTGGTCAATGCGATTCCTTACGTTGCCATCAAGCAGGGACTACTGACCGTTGAGAAAAAAGGGAAAAAGAATATTTTCGCGGGCCGTATCCTCGAAATCGAAGGTTTGCCGGAGTTGAACGTCGAACAGGCATTCGAACTGAGTGACGCTTCCGCTGAGCGAAGCGCTGCGGCATGTACCGTTCGTCTGGACAAAGAGCCGGTCGTCGAGTACCTCAACTCGAACGTGAAGCTTCTCGAGCAGATGATCGAGAACGGATACGGCGATGCCGACACTCTCCGTCGCAGGATCGGCAAAATGCAGGAATGGCTTGCCAATCCTTCACTGCTTGAGCCTGATGCCGACGCTGAATACGCGGCGGTTCTCGAGATCGATCTCGGCGAGATCAAGGAGCCGATCATTGCCTGCCCGAATGATCCGGATGACGTCATCACGCTTTCCGAGGCATTGGCCGACAGCAGCCGTCCCCAGAAGATCGACGAAGTGTTCGTCGGAAGCTGCATGACCAATATCGGCCACTTCCGCGCGCTTGGGGAAGTGCTGAAAGGAAAGGGCCAGGTCGCCACAAAGCTCTGGGTGGTGCCTCCTACAAAGATGGACATGAAAATGCTTGTCGAAGAAGGCTACTATTCATTGTACGGCGCAGCCGGAGCTCGTGCCGAGATCCCCGGCTGCTCCCTCTGTATGGGCAACCAGGCGCGTGTTGCCGACAATGCGGTCGTGTTTTCTACCAGTACGAGGAATTTCGATAACAGGCTTGGTACCGGAGCACAGGTGTATCTCGGTTCGGCCGAGCTTGCAGCCGTTTGCGCTCTCCTCGGAAAGTTGCCAAGCACCAAAGAGTATTTCGAAGCGGTGAACAGCAATCTTTCCGGCAATGAAGACCGGGTATACAGATACCTGAATTTCCACGAGGTCGGCAAGGAACAGCTCGAAACTCTGGTTGACTGACGCTCTTGCACACGGTAACCTGCATGATTATATGCAGGTTACACGTACAGTCGAGCTTTTGAAAACTCACTGTTTTTGTTTAATATGGCTTAGCTGTACAAGCTGCAAGATGTTGGAAACGTAACCATTAAACCAGAATTTTATTATGAAAAAGCTATTTATCTTTCTGTTCCTCATGGGTTCCATGTCGGTTTTCGGCTGCGCACCGAAAGCAGAGCAGGCAAGTGAAGAGGCTGCTCAGGAAGAAGCGGTAGAAGCTGTCGAAGAAGCAACGGAAGAGTCGGCAGAGGCTGTTGAAGAAGCAGCAGAAGCTGTTGAAGAAGCGGCGGAAGCTATGGGCGAAGCAGCAGAAGGAGCAGCTGACGCAGCAGCCGATGCTGCCGATGATGCTGCCGATGCGGTTGAAGACGCAGCTGACGCGGTAAAAGATGCTGCCGGTCAGTAAGGGGCTAACTTACAGCAGTAAACGAAAAAAGGAGATAAGTTCCGCTTATCTCCTTTTTTTTGTGCCGATTGTTTACCTGAGCCTTACAACCAGCGCTACGTGTTGAGTTTTTTTCCCGGATCTCATGGCGGCTCGCCAAACGGTTGCCTGCATGAATCCAATTATGTAACCTTTCAAGGATTAGAGGAATATGTTAACGGCATTTATTCCTTTGTAATGACTCGTTTGATTTTAGGCTTCCCTATAATTTTTCTGGTATAAGGCAAGCTATAGACAATTTTAGTGCCACATTTGGGGCATTCTTTAATAGGATAACCATCTTGCATGCCCATAGGCGTAAAAATATTTTTACGTCTTATTGAGCCTTTTAATTTACAAACTGGACATTTCAATTTAATATCGAGCATCAGAATATTGACATTAAGTTGAAAGATTCAGCCTTTGAATGTCCATGGACATGGGGGCACTTGATTGATCAACAACATTCTTCTAAAGAGGCTTAAAGCAAGTATCGTGCCAGCCTGGTTGTCGAAAGAATGCCAAACGAGAACAATACACGGAAAAATATTGCAGGGAAAGAGATTGCAATAGTTGACAAGAGCGGGGTAAAAAAAAGTAGGAGAGGAAAAAAGAAGGAAATTCTCACGTTGAGACGTAAAAAAGACGCATAATTCGCAAAATGAGAATGGGGGACAACGTTCAATAAGTTATAAAAAACGCATGTTCTTGTTAAACAAGAAGATACGGGTATTCAGCATGTTTTACTCTATCACCCGGATGTAAAGATAAAAGCACCAAGCCGTGTTCTTTTTGAGAAACTGCGCTTGCTGAACAATGTCCCTTTTTTCCTATTAACGGTCAGCTTAAGAGCTTTTTTCCGGTTAAGGTATTTCCCAGGTCCCTTCACATCTTTCAGGTCTCAGCACATATTCAACAAGAGGATTCGAGGCGTTAACACAGTTATCCCGGCTTTGCACATCAGGGTTGTCTGCACACCATCCGCTTGGCTCCAAGACGGTCGTTGTTGTTCCTCGCGGTCTTGCCGGATCAGGACATGACGCAGGATGGCAGAGGTTGAGAACATGCCCCAATTCATGTGCCAGGTGGTTCTGGTTCAGTGCACCGCACGATGCGCAGGAGCCGGTCCCTGAACAGGGGACATCGAGCTGCTGGTCTACTGTGACAATTCTGGCAGCGGCCGTGCCGCTGCTCCAGGTGGCTCCGCTTCCGTTCCATTCTACACCGTCCCAGCCGGAGGCCACAAAGACCTCGACACAATCATTTGTTCCGTGTGGATCCACTTCGTTCATAAGTTGTTCCGCTTCGTCGGGACTGAGATCTCCGTCAGAGCAGGAAGGATCCAAAATCTTGTAGGAGGCGTCATTTACATATATCGGATCTCTGACGGTGAATGTCCTGCAGCATTTCATCCAAATGTTCCTTGCGTTATTCATCAATGTTATAAAACTCTCTCCGGTAGGAGAGGGGGCTTTATAGGCTTCTGAAAACTACCTGAAAGTTTGCCTTTTCCCTTCTCTGTGAACGGGCTGAAATCGTGGGGCTGCTTCTCTTTGCTGGTTCGAAATCCCTTGATCTTGTCGATCAGGGTATAATGCAAGGTCATTGGAAAGGCAGAGGTGAGGTTATTTTTCGCACGGGAATACTCGACTTTTGTTCTGGCGGTCATCGCTGGAAGAACATACAATGAGATGCCTCCCGAGTTGCCTTTCATGGTTTTAATTGGCCTGCCTCTAAGACTCAGGTTTTCGAGCTGGAGCTGGATTCCTCGTTTGGGATGTTCGGATGCCTTTAGTACAAGTGAGCCTCTCAATGTTGTTTTCCGGCTTTGCTTCCCGGTTTTTATCGTTGCAGGGGCATTCTTGACAGTGCCGACAAGATACCATGAGCGACCTTTGTTTTTAACTGAATCTTTTGAAAAAGATGTGTGAGGAAATAACAAGAGAAGAATTATCAGGACAGGAGCCAATGAAATAAGCATTTTCCTGGCACGAGCACCATTGAACTCCCTGCGATAATAAAGAGAGCTTTTCATGAGTGACCCTCCATTTTAATTTTTCACTGTTGACGTGTACCTCCTTGGTTGAGTTTAAGCATTTTTTTCATAACCATGTGGTCTGCATTTTCGGGCTCGCGTCCTCAAGGGTATGTCAGATTATATTTTTGTTTTGCCTCAGCTGGAAATGGAGAACTGCCTTTGCTGAGTTAGTTGGTTAAAGTTGTCTGTAGTTGCTGAAACATTGTTGGAATTGAGTCGCTCTCTGTATTCCAGTCGTTTTTGTTTCCGGGCCTCTCTGGCGGCTTCAAGTTTTTGACCGCGTTCTTTGAAAATCTGGGTGTCTTGGCCCTCCAGCTTGTCCTTTGGAGCAATATAGCCAATCGCACTGTGTAAACGTTCATTGTTGTAGAATCTGATATACCCGTCTATCTGATTTCTAGCGTCTTCCAGCGAAAGGGCGACTTTGGGACGGATGCATTCGGCCTTGATGGTCTTATGGTAACGCTCAAGTTTACCGTTACTCTGTGGGTAGAATGGTGAGGTGCGAACATGACTCATACCGGTCAGCCGGATATATTCCTTGAAGTCCTTGGCGATGAACTGTGGACCATTATCGGAAATGATGCGTGGTTTAGCCCCCGGAAACTTCTCACGGGCACGCTGCAGGATGATTTCGACATCCTTCTCGGTCATGGCCTTGCGCAGTTCCCAGTGGACGATGTAGCGGCTGCAACCATCCAGGGTGCTGCACAGGTAGTAGAAGGTTCCGAGAAGATTGACATAGGACACATCAATATGCCAGTGTTCATGCGGCTTTAAGGGTTGCACAAAGCCCTTGCCTTTACTGCCTTTTTTTGTATTCCAGCGCCGAAGCAGTCCGGCGGTGCTCAGCACACGGTAGACGCTGCTGGGGCTCACGGCAACAATATTTTGATCAAGCATCATATAGGTCAAACGACGATAACCTTCCAAGGGATACTGAGCATGGAAATTGACGATAGCTTGCTTTTCCCACTCTTCCAACCAGAAATCACGGGGAATAAGGGCATTATGCTCATTGACTTTACCATAGCGACTCTGCCAGTTGTAATACTTGCTGGGAGCAATGTCCAGCCATTCGATAAATCGCGCCACGGCAATGCTGCTTTTCTTGGCCCAGGACGCGGTCAGAGACCCCCAAGTTCTTTTTTTAACTTGACATGCTCTTCCATAAGTTCAGAGAGCACGTCGTTTTTGTTTCGTAATTTGGTTTCGAGTTGCTCGATGCGTTTCTTTTCTGCATTGTTCTGTCTGGCATTCTTTTTTTCGAAAGCGACGGGCCCCATTCTAGAAAAATTCCTTCTGCCAGCGGTAGAAGACGGCGGGCTGGAGATGATATTCATCACAGAGATCTGAGACCGGTACTCGGTCAACAAGGTGGCGTTTAAGAATGAAAACCTTTTCCTGGAATGTGTAATTTTTTCGCTGTTTGCGCATGGTGAATTCCTCCGTTTTTCTACTCTAACTCTTACGACGGAATTCTCCAATTCACGTTGAACCAAAACAGTATGATATAAAATAAAAAATATATTTTTGACTTGTGATTGTTCGTTTTTTATTATAGTAATTATAATGATGGTTATACTTTAATCTTATTCTTTAAATTTATATTCTTTCCAGAATGTCACGACCGTTATTATAAATATAAGTATTTGAGATAATATGATTATATATTGCACTGCATTATTGTAATTATCAAATCGCATTTTTGCAGATTTGTTATTTATAAATACTTTTGACTGCAATTGAAACGTTAATTGATTATTATTTTTATTTTCATTTAGGTTGAGAGGCAGGGTTATTGCTGGGCCATCATATATCATGCTTTTGATGTCTTTAAACAGTAGCTGAGTAGGAGCAGTGAGGTCATATGGCTGAGAATCTATTATAAGATTCCCTTTTGCTGATTCAATATATAGCTCACTAATGTCTCCGTATATATGATATCCTTTGGATTTTGGAAGAGGTGGATACCTGAAGCTACCTGCTTTTGCAATTAATATATCCTCATCGTTATATGTATAATCTTTTGGGATAAAATTATCGCGCCAAACCACATCGAGAGAGTCTATTATTTTGCTAACTTTTTCGTACATGTCATTTTGCATCTCCGGGTTAATTATAGATATCTCAAATGCACCTTCTTGCCTTTTTTCTATCGGAATAGCATATCTTGATGAATCTCCCATTTGTTGTATGTGATAATCTGCAATGTTTTTTTCAAACCTCAAACATGAAACCCTTAGCGAATAAGGCACCTCAAGCATTATAACATTAATATATGTGCTGAAATCATCTTTATCCTTTTTGGGCATTGTCAATACACCATCTTTGTAACCAATTTTCATATCGTCTTTTGTCCATAATACTATTTTTGGCCCTAGCACATCAAGCATAGGGTAGCCATATGGCTTTATGTTTTCATATACGCCATTATTCATTTTAACATAGCCCGCTAATGGATCCATTTCTTTATAAAATTCGGTAATAGTCAGCATATTGTCATTTTTATTATAAATGCTTTCACTATAATTAATTATAATATCTGAGTCTTTTTCAGGAATCCAACATCCTAAAGGGACGCTTGAAGGCAATGATATATTTATTTTATTATATGTATATAACATAATCATTTGTTCGGAAAAAAGTTCTTTCTCGTAAATCACTTCATAATTATGAGTGTTTTGGTCATATAATTTATCAATATCAAAATATCCAGCATTAACTTTTAGTCTTAATATTTTAGCTTTAAATCTAAAAATTGTTTCTGTTGGTAACCATGTAATTGAAGATGGCATTGGGGGGACTAATAAATAAGATGACATCTCATTATTGTTTTCTAATCCATAAAGGCTAAAGTCTTGAGCAAGAAAAAGAATTCCACGATATGCACTCTTTTCTTGTTCTAAATAACATCCACAAAGAGGGCTAACACCAGAAATTTGAGGGGAATTATAACGATATGAAACTAAGCCATAATCAACAATATCTCCACCAACAGTAACATAATCATCTCTAGACAAAAAGAGCCAAAAACACAAAAGACTAAAAAATACTGTAATAAAAATTAGTGAATATCGATAATTATTTAGGGCATATTTAATCTTCCCTAATAAAAAATTAATTTTTTTATTAAAAGTATTATATAGACGATCAGCTAATGGTGTCATACAACAATTCTTGTATTTAAGACCACTGCCACAAGAACAGATCTGATTTCTTTTATTGCTAGACATAAAAATATCTCTTTAATAATCAATAACTATTGAAAAGAGTGAGTTAAAAATATTTCAGCAATTACAATGGGTTATATTACGGTTGCTTGCATAACGCTAATTATGTAATGCTGTACTCAGCTTCCTGAAAGGCCTGGTACATAATTTCCGTTATGCAACGACCACGAGTTACTACCAAATATACAGATGGCACACGAAATTTACATCAACTTACGGTGATTGAAGGCGCAGCTTTTGCACCACAAAGTGAAGCGTAACGTAAGGTGTGACTGAAGGAACTAAGCAAGATGATATGACTTACCTTCAAACGGAGGAATGAGGCTGTAGAAATGCCCTCATATACCATTCTTTACTAGTCACCAAAGTCATTTAAATTATTTTTCTTAAGCTCATTGTTTAACGCTTGCTTGATACCATCATCGTACCCTTGATCATACCATTCTTTTATTTTTTCCCCCTCTGTATACATGCTTCTTATTTTCCCTAAGTAGCCATGTTCAAAGCCGATTTTATAAACTTCTTTTCTCGCTTTAAACTCAAATGCTTCCTTACCTAAGTCAGCCAGAAAATCGAAAAGTCCCATAAAGAAATATTATTTAATGGTTTAGATTTCATGCGCAAGGAGATCAGGTTCCTTGTACTTATTAAAAAAATACAAAAACATTAGGATTACTTTTACATAGCCTGAGGAAATCATTCTCAGGCTTTTCATCAATCTATCAGCGAGTGATCCCTAAATCTGTAGTAAGATCTTCTGTCGCTGATAATTACATGATCAAGTGCAGGGATACCAGTCAGCTTTCCAGCCTCTACAAGCACCTGTGTGACTTTTTATCTACATCACTGGGTTCTACATCTCCTGAAAGATGATTGTGTGCTACAATAACGGATTTTGCGTTTGCAAGGATTGTGCCCTTGAGCACCTCATGTGGATGCACCAGAGATGAGTTGAACGTTCCTTTACTAACCATCTCAGTACCCACCACCTGATTTTTTGTGTTCAGGTAGAATGAGTGCCTCGCTAGCCCTTTCATGAATCTATAGTCAAATCAACAGCTTTACGAACATCATTGCACTGCTTATGGACTTGCAGAAGCATTGGATTATCAAGGTACTGTATCCGTTCGATTTAATTCAACGTAACTGCTTAGATTATAAAGGAGGGTGGCTGGATAGTCGATCTATTTGTTTCTCAGGAAGAAAAGGATGCTTGAAGTGACAAGTAAGTTGGAGGGAAGGAAAAAATTAGTGAATAGCGCGGGGGAGCTTTTACCCAAGAATTAAATGGGGGCAATTTGCAGGAAGACTCAAAGATAAATATATTACTTTTTTAAATGATTTTTAGTTTGTTACATGGATAGTAGAGCTAACAGCATATATCCTTTTCAAAGATATGGTTGGTTGTGGGGAAATCCGTTAACCCCTTACAAAAAGCAAATAGTTGTGCTCTATCTGACGGCAATGTATAATGTTGCATTTTTTTGGCTGATTTTAAGGTTCTTGTGTATTTTGTTGCATGCCTTGCGTAAAAAGCATTATATCGTTACTTTATCATAGATAATTGTAAGATTTGATATGTCCTTTTATTTGTGTTGTAGATAAATAAATTACACAGAGAGGCCTTCGGGTTTATATTATAAAACAAATATATCGTTTAAAATCCAGTAATAATTTTTTTATTTTAGCATAAACCTCTAAAGCAATGTAAATATGGACTCGAATAGAAAAACAATTATTGGCGTTTTGGCTGGTCATGACTCGGGAACAAAAAGCAATAAGCTGGTGAGGATATTAAATGAATCGTTTTCCAAAAAAGTGACACGAGATAGGTTTCTTAATCATTACCATTTTGTGTTTACTGGTGGTACTTTTCAGCGTGTTGTTTTAGGGAGCGATTCTATTAAAGCAAATGAAGGATTTGACTGTGTGTCTCCTGATATAAAGAAAGAAATATTAAAAATATCTACACATGTTCCAACTTATTCAGATGGAGGTGTTACTATACTATCGCAGTTAGTTGTTGAACATAAATGTGGAATTCTATGGTCTTTTCTTTCTCCTGTTTTTGGCCATTGGCTAAATCCTGAAAATCTTGCTCTCATGAGGTTATGCGATACCATGCATGTAAAAAGGCTAATGAATTACGGATCGGTTAAAGAATGGATTGAAAAAGAATCAAAAACGGATATAAATAGGAATCTACAAGAATGTCCTCCATGCATTTCATTTATTCAAGACAATAGATCGATTAAAGCTAGGAAAACTGATAAAGGATATGAAGTTCCTGCCATTGGAGAAAAGGGTAAAGTGATACCAACGTTAAAAAAACAGACATTAGCGCTTATAGCTCATGATGAAATGAAGCCAAATATGATTAATTTTGCTATGGATTATGAAAATGAGCTTGGTCAATTTAACCGTATATTGACAACTGGAACTACTGGGGGGAAAATAATTGAAGCAACACGTACGTTGAGAAATAAAATTGTAAGATGCTATTCAGGACCTAAAGGGGGTGATATAGAAATTGCAACTGAGATTCTCTATGGGAGATGTCATTCAGTAATATTCTTTTTCGATCCATCTAATCCACATCCTCATATTGATGATATAAGAGTTGTTTTTAGTGCTTGTATGATCAGAGATAATGTGCGTATGTTTACTAATGAAAATCATGCTAGAGAATGGATAGAACGCGTTGTGCGTCCAATGATTAAATAATTGTTTAATAAAAAAACCAAGGAAATTGTGATTTAAACACTATTAGCTAATATAAGGATAAAGTATAGAAGATCAGAAAAGCAAAAAGCCTTATACCGTCAAACGATATAAGGCTTTCGTATTGCTGAGGAGGCAGGACTCGAACCTGCAGTTGCCTGATCCAGAGTCAGGTGCCTTACCAATTTGGCCACTCCTCAAAACAGGGTCTCAATATAGGGGAAACATCGCTGATTTACAACAGCGGGAGTTGTTATAAAAGCTGGTTAGCCGGATGGCTCGATAGCTGGATAAAAACATGCTCAGCACGGGCAGACACACAGGTCTGCCCCTACAGCATTTTAACAGCGTTTGACAAAAAGCCGGGTAATGATCGGGGAGAACGCCTGAAGAACAAAACAGCCGTTTCCTGGAAGGAACGGCGTGGTACACCCGAGAGGAATCGAACCCCTAACCTTCTGATCCGTAGTCAGACGCTCTATCCAATTGAGCTACGGGTGCAGAGAAAAATGCTGCGGATTTG
>JAKSDB010000234.1 GCA_022360415.1 Chlorobiales bacterium | reverse complement strand
TGATGTCATTAACGGGTGCAAACTGTTCGTCATGAAACCGGACAATGCCGGGGCGGATACGTTGCGAAGTCTTGGCCAGTTTCTGCGAGAGAAGATCGGCCGCGGCGTCGGTCTGCTTGCAGGCGAACAGAACGGTAAGGTTACTCTGGTCGGTTTTGCAGGCGATGAAGCGATCAGCGACTGCGGCCTGAACGCCGGAGAGCTTGTGAAAAAAGCCGCTTCGAAGGTTCAGGGCGGCGGCGGCGGAAAACCAGGATTTGCAACCGCCGGCGGCAGGAATCCTGGAGGTATTCCCGATGCGATCAAAGTGTTCGAGGAAGCGGTGCGGGAAAAGCTGCAATGAAGGGAGGAGAGTTTGAGGTTATGCTGGTAGTTGATTGTTTTTTTGGCCGTTGCCGGAAACCATCCTGTGACGGCTGCCTCTTCAAGGTCGTCCGTTCGTTGCGGCTTACGCTCAAGTCCCGGGCCATGGACAAATGTGAGGACGAGTCCGTTGATACCGACGGGATATGGAAGAAAGACGTCGAGGATGCACTTGCTGCAGCGAAAGCGTCGTCATCCGCTTCGACTGCGCCGTCCGTCACGGAACCGAAACAGCCGTCAAGAAAACGCAAAAAGAAGCTGCTTGCCCCGAGAGAAGATATTCCATGGTTTCCCGTGATCAATCCCGATCTCTGCAACGGGTGAGGCGACTGCAAGGTACTCTGCAAACCCGGTGTTTTCGAACCCGGTCCGCCCGATCCCGCAGGAATCCAGCGCCCAAAGCTCGTCGTGGCCCACCCCTACAAATGCCTCGTGCTCTGCGACCGTTGCGTCCCTGTCTGCACCTCCGGAGGCATCAAGCTGCCGCCAAAAGAAGACTTCAAGAAGTTCGTCGAGTACGTCGATTGAAGAGAGTGACGAGTGACCAGATCAATCCTGATCTGTGTTCTCTTGTTGATCGAGATTTGCGTAGTCTCACTCACCTTGAAAATGTCTCCGAACGGAACGGTGGATTATGGTTGTTGTAGGGGTTGCCGTATAGCTCGGTTCCCATGGCTTTAGGCATGTGATCCCGGGCTTTTCGAGACAACGAGGATGGAGCGGAATACATCGAGGATTCCTTCTGCCGTTATTTTCAGGAAAGAGAATGGGGGATGGTAAAACCCTGACACTCATTGCGACTTTTATGTGCGATCAATGGCGTCAAAAACCATTTTCCACATCGCCGAGGATTTTTCTTTTTCCAAGAGCGCATGTTCTCGTAATGTTTGTGCACTTTTCTGTCTCGAGGTATCGTCAACGATCAAATTCAGCTTGTTACGAATCTCGCCGCGATCGGACAGGATATCGACAACGCCCTCGTTAAATCCGTAGCTCTGGAAAAGCATTTCATATTTATGGCTCCAGCCGGTCGCAAGAGAGGGTATTCCTTGCGACAGCGCGCTGACCAGGCCGTGAAATCTGCTACCAATCGTTGCCTCGCATGAGCCGAGTATTCCCTTGATCATCAATGGATTCGTTTCCTGAATGACCGGGATGTCGATGTTGAGGTCGCGAACGATTTCACGGGCAAGGCGCATATCCTGTTCTCCTTCGTGAATCAGGAAAAACGGATATTTCCCGCTGTCGATCAGATATTGTATACAGTTTTTCAGAAACGATATATATGCCTGACCGACATCGGGTGATGTTTTGTTCAGCATGCGGTGGTTAGGAACAATACAGACATTTGTGTCCTGCAAGGGATAATGTTCCGGGGGTGATCCAGGGAGAAGATTTGTGAAATCGGGGGCGATGCTGATATGGGGCATTTCGCCCGTAACCATAGTAAGGTGATTGTACGATACGGGATCCCGTGCGAAAACAAGAGTGCTGTTTTCTGCGACAGTCCTGACGGCACGACGTATTTTTCCCGAGGTGAACGGGCCGAATGCCTGCGGGAGAAGGATGACCTTGGTTCCCTGTTTTTTCCACTTTCTGCACGACTTGGCCATAATGACACTGCTCGATACCCCGAACTGGTCTGTATAAGAAAATCCCGATGCATCAAGTACAACATCGATCTCACGATCGACAATGATGCCGTACATGTTTCTGATTTTTTTCGGTACAAGCCCGACGGCGTTCATCCACTGGATTCGTTTATACCAATAAGAGGCTTTCGGGTAAAGGCCGATACCAGAATATTTTTCATAAGGGGCTTTTACAGGATGCGTTTGAAGGCATAAACGGCATGATGGATACCGGGACCTTACCTTGTCAATAATCGAGTACAACATCAATTCCGAACCTTTATTGACAAACTGGACGCCTTTGATTTCGATGATCATTGATGTAATCAGGTTTATTGTGTGTTCGGAGGTGCCTTTGAAACAGCGCCGACGAAAAGACTATTCTTTTTCCGCAGAAGCTTCCTGCTCATGGAGAACGACATTTGCATCACTGCGGTGCGTGCGCCACTCCACGTTCCTATCCAGGAGCAAATTAGCCAGTCCGAACAGTCTATGTGGAATATGCATCATTATTTTCCTGAAAAGGTTATAGTGTGCTCCATAATAGAAGAACCAATACCTTGACGAACTGATTTTTGTCCATTTGTCGATAAGGAACCCGGTGACGGCATTACTGCGTTGTACAGGAGAAAAAAGAACACCGTATTTGGGTACACCGACGTTGAAGAGCCGGGCCAGAACAAAAAAAGTTTTGATCCCGATTTTTTTCTCAGCGCCGATGGATTTTGTCAGCGAATCGGCGTCTGCAGCGTAGAATGTTATGTTCCCATCTTTTATCAGACTATTTACAACACGCTCTCCTCTTGCGGTTCTGACCACAAACTCGGACAATCCTCTTTCCAGAGTGTAACCGTCCTGCTGGATAACCTTATGCATTGCAGGGATTCTGCAATCACCGAACGAAATATCCGAAAACTCGTTGGCTTTGTCGAAGCAGAGCTGGCAACGCCAGTTGGTGAAGAACGGCCTGGGCTTCAGCCGGCTGTTCCATGCCGCTATGTCATATGTGTTGCCCTCGATATCGGTAATTCTCATGTCACACGGCCACCCCCGCCACGCCTTGTCGCGATGGCGGAATCGTTTGACCTTGTCACGTTCGAGCCCGATTTTATGGAAGATCTGGTCATGGAAATGATAGGTGAAAACGCCCAGACAGTGCAGACCCAGGTAAAGGGCGATCTTATCGGACAATTTCGGATACAGTTCCTCGGCTTTTCTCATGCCCTGAATCTGACAGGAAGTTCCGACGAAAGCAAAGCGTCCTTCAGTGTTCAGAATCTCCGCGGCGCTTTGTGCGGCGGGAACGGAGTTGTATATAGAGCCGACAGCGCGAAGTATCTCTTCTCGCGTACGTGCGATATATGTTTCCGGAACGAGAGGGTTGTCATCACTCCACTTCGATACGACAGCACCATCGACGAGTCCTTTTTCCAGACAATATACCAGAACGGTTGTAACAAGACCGCCGCTCTGGGATTTTTCTAATATCTCGTTATCGTTCGTATATGCGACATAACAGTCGAAGTATGGGCCGAGTCCGGCATGTTCAGGCAGGCGATGGTGTATTTTTTTGTGGTAGTATGTGTAGTTGAACTCGTGACCCGGACAACTCCTGACGCATATGCCGCATTCAGTACATGTTTCGGCATCGATAACCGGGACATAGATGCCGTAGGAATTTACATGCATCGTAATCGAAGAGAGAGGGCAGATTGCAGCACATATCCCGCAGCTTGTGCACAGGTGGCTGTCAACGACAAACTGAACTGTATTTTGGCTTTGGAGATATGAAGGCTTCTTTTTCATCTTCTAATTTGTCAGTGGCGCGCAGTGTTATACCTAGCTTCTTCTCTACAAGGGATACGTATTTCTAATGTATCTCTGTACCTCGATGATACAAAATGTCTATTTTCTTCATGGTCAGCAATTTTTATTCAACAGAGTGCTGAGTCAGATAGTGGTACAAGGAGCCATCTTCAAATCTAAAATCATCATGGATGTTGGATCATCCCGTGCAGTACTCTTTGTATCTCATTACGTCTTTAAAAACAAGGTGTTTCGGGAACGGTGACTGTGCAGGCTCTGAAAAGGTTGAGGAATAATGCTGATCGAGAGTTATGCGGTTGCCGCATAAGGGGGATAAACGGCATTGAAACCTACCTCTGGATAGGCTGAGCGCTTATGTTTGATGCTGGCGCGAGGTGCTTATGCTGTATATTGTTTGCAGGGGGGAAATCTGTAGTACAAATAATGATTAATGTTCGGCACGACGAAAGAAAAATGAAAGACACTTGCCATCTATACAAGGATTTGGCGTGGCTGTGGCCGATGTGGGGTGATGCCGCCACTGAGTACGCTCACTACTGTCAACACGTCAGCGGCCTGATT
>JAKSDB010000216.1 GCA_022360415.1 Chlorobiales bacterium | reverse complement strand
TTGGCCTTTAAAACAAGAGTAAAGCTATTGGTATATGCCTTGCGGAAAAAAAAGAAAACGTCATAAGATGGCGGTCCACAAACGCAAGAAAATGCGTCGTAAGAACCGTCATAAAAAGCGTTTGAGATATCAGAACAAATAGCAGGCTGTCAAGGTTCGGTTGTGTAGAGGTGCCCTAAAGAAGTAAGGTTGAGAATATAGCTCAGTTGGTAGAGCAACTGCCTTTTAAGCAGTGGGTCGAAGGTTCGAGTCCTTCTATTCTCACAAAAGCGGTGCTGTAAAGGGAGGGTACCGTTTTTTTATAAGGCCCGAGTGGTGGAATTGGTAGACACACTATCTTGAGGGGGTAGCGCCGAAAGGTGTAGGAGTTCGAATCTCCTCTCGGGCACATGGTATTTTTAGCAGGCCGCGTCACGCGGCTTTTTTTGTGATACTCTTTAAACCGGCAGCAAACAGTGCGGTTTCTCGAATCATATATCCGTACAATCGATGCCTTGACTGAGCGCACGGGCCAAGCGGTAAGCTGGCTGGCTCTGCTTCTGGTTCTTGTGGTAGTTTACGATGTTTTTACCCGTTACGTGATGTCGTCGAGCAGTGTTGCCGTTCAGGAGTTCGAGTGGCATATTTTTTCTCTGCTGTTTTTGCTCTCTGCCTCCTATACCCTGAAGCACAACAAGCATGTCCGCGTCGATATTTTTTATGTCCGCCTGACTGAAAAGCAGCGCGCACTTGTCAATATTATCGGCGGACTGCTGTTTCTCATTCCGTTTACGATGCTTGTTGTTTTTGCTTCATGGCCGTTTGTGAACAACTCGTTTTCCATTCTCGAGTCCTCACCCGATCCTGGGGGACTCCCCTACCGTTTTCTCCTTAAAGGCGCCATTCCACTGGGTTTTTTGTTGCTTTTTCTTCAGGGAACAGCGGAAATTTTCCGGTCTGTGCTCGTAATTGCGGAAACACCCGACACCACACCAGCGGAGTAGCCGATGGAAATGCTTCCTTTTATCATGTTTGCCGCAGTATTTGTCCTCTTGCTGCTCGGGTATCCGGTTGCCCTTACGCTCGGTGGTGTTTCGGTTATTTTCGGCGTTCTCGTTTTCGGGTTGGATTTTTTTGCGTTGCTGCCATCGAGAATATGGGGAACAATGACGAACTATGTGCTCCTGGCGGTTCCTCTCTTTGTATTTATGGGCGTCATGCTTGAAAAGTCGGGAATTGCCGAAAAACTTCTCGAAACCATGGGAATGCTTTTCGGTCGTTTCCGTGGCGGACTGGCGGTCTCGGTTATCGTTGTGGGGGCTCTCCTTGCCGCCTCGACCGGGATTGTCGGTGCGACAGTTGTGACCATGGGGCTGATGAGTCTTCCTGCGATGCTCAAAAGGGGATATGATCCCGAATTGGCGACCGGAACTATCGCCGCATCGGGTACGCTCGGCCAGATCATACCACCCAGCATCGTGCTGGTCCTGCTCGGGAGCATACTGAATGTTTCAGTAGGCGATATGTTTATCGGCGCAACGCTGCCCGGCTTGTTTCTCGTATCTTTGTATCTGCTTTACGTTGTTGCGCTCGGTTTTTTCCGCCCGAACCTTATGCCTTCTGTCTCTGCTGCTGAAATCCGCTCATTTAAAGGCGACAACCCTTGGCGAAACATTGTCGAGGCGTTTGTTATTCCTTTTATGCTGGTTGTCGCGGTACTTGGTTCCATTTTCGCAGGGATCGCCTCGCCGACTGAAGCCGCTGCCATCGGCGCTTTCGGTGCGCTGCTGTTGACCTTTTTTCAGCGTAAGCTCTCTTTCGATGTTTTAAAGGCGGTCATGCGGGAGACCACATGGCTGACCTCGATGGTATTTATCATTCTGGTCGGGGCCAGCGCGTTCAGCCTTGTTTTCAGATACATGGGTGGGGATCGTTATCTTGAAGATATGATTGTCCAGGCAAATTTTCAGCCTGAACTTTTTCTGGCGATTGTTATGATAGGCGTGTTTATAGCAGGTTTCTTCATTGATTTTATAGAAATTATATTTATTGTCGTTCCGGTGGTAGCTCCTATTTTCACAGCTCTCGGGATGGAGCTGTTATGGGTGGGCGTACTGCTTGCAATGAACCTCCAGGCTTCTTTTCTGACTCCTCCTTTCGGGTTTTCGCTTTTCTACCTCAAGGGCGTCGCCCCGAAAGAGGTCACAACCGGCCACCTCTACCGGGGAATCATACCATTCATCATTATTCAGGGGTTCATGCTGGTGCTGATAATTCTGTTTCCCGAACTGGTTACCTGGCTGCCGGAAGTGCTGTCGGGCAGATAGTTACTGTTTCTGTTTACAAATTCTTCGAATAGTAAACTTTTTCCGAAATATCAGCCCATGGCGTGACCTGGTTGCGGAAAGAGAGATAGGCGTCATACACCTTTTTGCTCTGGGCGTCGCTGCCGACTATTTCTTCGATTACCTCTGCTGAATATGCGCGAAACTTTTCAAGCACTTCGTCAGGGAACGGCCTCAGATCGACTTTTTCTTCATTGACGAGTTTTTGGAGGTAGACATTGTTCTGGGATTCGAACTCGCAAAGCATCCAGTGATGCACCTTTGCAGCAGCGTTGCGCACAATCTGCTGCAGATCCGGGGGCAGTTTTGAAAAAGCACCCTTGTTGATAAAGAACTCCAGATTTGTTCCGGGTTCATGCCAGCCGGGGTAGTAATAATAACGAGCTACTTTATAGAACCCCATCATATAGTCATGATAAGGCCCTATCCATTCTGTGGCATCGATGACACCACGTTCGAGATTGGTGTAGATTTCACTTCCGGCTGAAAGAATTGCCGAACCGCCCGCTTTGGAAATGACCTTGCCGCCAAGTCCCGGTATTCTCATCTTCAGCCCTTGAAGGTCGCTTACGGAATTGATCTCCTTGTTGAACCAGCCACCCATCTGTATTCCGGTATTGCCTCCCGGTAATGGAAGCAGACTGGACGGTTCATAGAGTTCCTCCCAGAGTTCGAGCCCGCCTCCGCTTATGATCCAGGCATTCATCTGCTGCGGATTCATACCGAAAGGAACGGCGGCAAAAAACTGTGCCGCAGGTATTTTTCCCGCCCAGTAGTATGATGCCCCATGGCCGATTTCAGCTGCTCCCTGACTGACGGCCTCAAAGGCTTCAAGCGAAGGGACCAGTTCCCCTCCCCCATACACCTGGATATCAAGGCGGCCTTCGGACATTTCCTTTACCCACCGGGCGAAAAGTTTCGGCCCGTCCTGCAATACCGGCAGTGTCGGCGGCCACGTTGTAAGCAACCGCCAGAGGAATTTTCTGTTTGTCTGTATAGCCGGAGCATCGGCAGGCCCGGGAGCAGGTTTGCTGCAGCCTGTGTTGAGAAAAGGCGTACTTAACGCGAGTGAAGCTGTTCCGGCTTTAAGCGAACGTTTCAGAAATTCGCGTCTGGAATTGTTTTTCATGTTCGGTGCTGATTTGGCAGGAGGTTTGGATTATCATCAATAACGTTATACAATACTCTAAAATACTTTTTAGTACAAGGGACACGGACGATTTCCCTCCCTGCTTGAATGGACTGGGATGTCATATGAGTCCCGTTTGCATCGGGGCAGAATGTCAGGAACAACCAGGCAGGTGGATCGAGGGATAAACAGAGCTTCTCTCAACAGAATCGAAACGTTCATGAACATCGCAGTCTGCATAAATCAGGTGCCTGATACAGCTTCCCGGGTAGAAGTCAGGGATGGAGCCATAGAGGGCGGATACCTCAATATGGTGCTGAACCCCTATGATGAGTATGCAGTTGAAGAAGCTCTAAGGGTCAGGGAGCGGCAGGAAAACACAGTCGTAACGGTTTTTTCAGCGGGAGAAAAGGGGCGATACGATGTGCTGCGCAAAGCCCTTGCGATGGGTGCTGACCATGCCTGCCTCGTGGAAGGCGGAAGCAGTAACGACTCCCGTTCAGTGGCAGCAAGTCTCAGCAAGGCAATCCGTTCCTGTTATGAGGGGCTTCCCGACCTTGTTTTCTGCGGCAGGGAGTCATCCGACTGTAACCGCGCCCAAGTTCCGGTCATGCTTGCAGAAATGCTTGGGATGGCCGTCCTGACTGCCGTGTCAAAACTGTCGATGGAGAATGGAGCATTTCGGGCCTGGCGTGAAATCGAGGGAGGCATGGAGGAGTACCTGCTTTTTAAACCTTCAGTTATCAGTGTTGAAAAGGGTCTGAACGTTCCGAGAAAAACAAATATTAAAGCAGTCATGAAGGCCCGGAAACAGCCCATTGTGCACCTTGACGGTTCCGTTGACAACCAGCAGGGTGTTCAATACCTGGACTTGTCCCCTGTAAGCCGTGAAAGAAAATGCAGATTTGCGCAAACAGCGGAAGAACTTGCACGCTTGCTGCATGAAGAGGGGAGAGTGGTTGGCCAATGAGCTTTCTTGTAGTCATTGAACAGAGAAAAGGCGTTATCAGGAATTCTTCTGTAGAGGTCTGGCGTAACGTGCAGCATCTGGCGGCGATATCGGGGCAGAGGGACGTGGCCGGTGTGATTGCCGGTGACGTTGACCGGGATCATATCAGGCAGAGGTGTTTCGGGAAAGGGACGATTTACACGTTGAGGCAGAGGGGGCTGCACGATTATTCTCCGCAGGCCTATACGGAATCAATCTTACACATCGTTGACCGGACAGGTGCTGAAAGTGTTTTTCTGGCCAATACCGCAATGGGCAGGGACCTTGCACCGCGTCTTGCCATGCGCATGGATGCCTCTCTCGCGTCGGATTGTATTGTCGGTCATGATGAGGCCGGTTTGTTGAAGGCAGAGACCCGAATGTACGCAGGTACTGTTTCCGTGGTGATACAAGGATTGAGAAACAGGACGGTTTACAGCATGGCTCCGGGAATATATCGTCCGGAAGGGCCGGCAGAAAACGCCGTTGCTGTCGTTGATGAGGACGGGATTAGCGTTTCGGAGAGCAATCCTGTTTTACAAAAGATTGTCTATCATACCGGCAGGAAAGATATAGCCGAATCTGATATTGTCGTCGCGGGCGGCAGGGGGATTGGCGGCAGTGAAAACTTTGCCTTGCTCGAATCGCTTGCAGCGGCTTTGGACGGTGCTGTCGGCGCGAGCCGTTCAGCGGTGGATGAAGGATGGCGCCCGCATTCCGACCAGATAGGCCAGACAGGAAAAAGCATTGCACCGAGACTCTACATTGCATGTGGTATTTCAGGCGCTCCCCAGCACCTTGCGGGTATTTCCGGTGCCGAAACGGTGGTTGCAGTCAACCGTGACAGGGAGGCTCCTATATTCAAGGTTGCGGATTACGGGATTGTTGGTGATATTGCCGAGGTGCTGCCTGACCTGGAACAGGCGGTTCTCGATTTACAGCGAGAGAAATGATTTACAGGGTTTTGTTGTTAGTTCATTTTATCCCTTGCTGTTTCTGTTTTACCCCGGTTTCGGTCGCAGATGGAATATAAACGTTGTTCAGATGGATAAACTTCAGGTTGATATACTCGGGCTTTCCACCAGCCCGCACACAAACGGCGCATACGCCCTTATTCTCTACGAAGTGGAGGGCAAAAGGAAGCTTCCGATCATTATCGGCGGTTTTGAGGCACAGGCTATTGCTTTGAAGCTGGAAAACATCAAGCCGCCAAGACCGTTTACTCATGACCTGTTTAAAACAATTGCCGATACGTTCAGTCTCGGAGTAAAAGAAGTGTTTATCGATGAACTCCACAATGAAACTTTTTACGCGAAGGTTATCTGCGAGATGAGCGGGGAAACCCACGAGATTGATGCAAGACCGAGTGATGCCATAGCGATAGCGGTCAGGTTCGGTGCCCCGATATTTGTTTCCGAAGAGATTATGAATGAGGCCGGAATCAGGGAAGAGCAGCAGACGGAGGCTGAAGTTGCCGAAGCCGAAACGGAAAGTCCCAAGGAGATAGTCGGCAAGGCAGAGTCGTCGCTTAACGAGCTGCAGAAAATGCTTGAAGAAGCGGTAAAACGTGAGGATTATGAGGAGGCTGCCCGTCTGCGCGACGAGATCGGCCGGGTCAAAGGTAGCTCATGAAACCACGCAGGATATGAATCAAAAAAGGAGGCATGGCGCCTCCTTTTTTGCTGTATCTCCGTAACGGGATCAGAAGTTTACCCTCAAACCAAGCAGGGCGCTGTGGTTTGAAATACTGGTATTGATGCCGGAAGAAACAACACCGACCAAAACAGGGTCCATTTCCGGTAACCCATTCCCCCCTCCATTTTCTCCGTCAGGGAAGGATACACCGCCGCCGACACCGACATCTGCATCGATGGTGAAGTTCCTCGTGGCGAAGTAGCGGTACTTCACGTCAAGCATGATGTTGTCCGCAACGGGAATGCCGAGACCGGCCCCGATCTGGTAGGCGAAAACGTTTTCGCTGATCGAAAGACCAAGCTGGCTGAAATCAGGGATCTCGCCTTGTGTTGGAATGTCGGAGACACCTTTGAGCGCGACGTTATGGCTTTCAATCTGGGCAGCACCGGCACCGGCGGTCAGAAAGAGCTCGACGCCGCCGAGATCGATGTCATAGTAGCCGTTGAAAAGCAGCGTGATGACATCAAGGTCTCCCTCGAGATCGATATCGATTGGATTCGGAAGATCGATGTCTTCGCCGTTAATGGTCAAGTTGTTTATAAAGTCTTCCAATTCATCAATACCGGGGCCTCCGATTACCAGTGTTTTGAAGTCACTGCTCTGGTATCCGAGCTCTCCTTCAATCCTGTAATCGCCCCAGTCGCATCCTAACGCGCCCATCAGCGCAAGGCCTGAATCAAGACCGACATTGCCGTCGATACCGAGAAAGTCGTTGTTGAAAAACGTATGTTCGACCGGTGAGTCGTCGAACCAGGTGATCCCGATGTTGCCGCTGACGTACTTGTCCGCACTGAAACCGGTGACGGACCACATAGCGGCAATCAGGAACACTGCCAGTAGTGAAAGTGCTTTTTTCATGTTCGTTCACATGTTTTGGGGGTTAGGTAAAGTGTCAATGCTGCCGACTTTTAAATTTAGGGAATTTCTGTGTTTTGTCAAGGAGTTAACCTGAAAATTAAAAAAGGAGGCCGCATGACCTCCTTTTTTGCTGTATCTCCGTAACGGGATCAGAAGTTTACCCTCAGACCGATCAGACCGCTGTGGCTTTCCATGTCGAGGTTATACTCATTATCTTCTCCTCGCTGCCAGTACGGGTCTATGTCGTCACTGATGGTGAACTCGGTGGTTCCGAAGTAACGGTAACGTGCATCGAGCATGATGCCATCGGAGACCGGAATACCGAGACCGAGACCTATCTGGTAGGCAAAAGTTACCTCGCTGGCTTCATATTCCAGATGCCCTTCACCG
>JAKSDB010000129.1 GCA_022360415.1 Chlorobiales bacterium | reverse complement strand
GCCGGTTTGTGTAGCAAAAAACGTTTTCGTTTACCTTTCCTTCCGGAGTATACACATCGTAAAGGAAAAAGTTTTCAACGCCGGCAAACAGGCTGCGTTTTTTTAAAAGAGGAAAAATCTCACGTTCGTGCCTTTTGATCAGTTCATGGTCAGGATGTTCGTCGAGGTATGCCCGGGCGTATTCCATCCCGTATTTTTCGCTGAACCCTTCGATCTGTCCATGCCCGAACATCGGCAGGCCGGGCATGGTTGCCAGCATTGCGCACACGCCGAAATACTTGTCGCCATTGCCGAACTGCTCAACCGCAGTATCTTCATCCGGATTGTTCATGAAATTCACGTACCGCTTCAGAATTCCCGAGTCGAATTCAAGAGTGTTTTTTATCAAGTAACGGTAGGCGGCATTGTCCTCTTTTTTCAGCATGTGCATAAAAGCACTGTTGTATACCCTGTGCATGCCGAGCGTCCTGACAAAATATCCTTCAAGCATCCAGAACGCTTCTGCAAGGAGCAGAGTGTCAGGAGCTTCGCTGTGAATTCGGTCAACTACCTCGCGCCAGAACTCCTCGGGGATGAATTTGTCGAAATCCTCCATGCTCATTGCGAAAGCGCTCCGTGACGGGATGCCCGCCGTGTGTCCCGGCAGGGGATACCATAATCGCTGGATATGCTTTTTTACCAGAACCATTGCGGCGTCGAAGCGGATCACCGGAAACATCCGGGCCACATGAAGGATATGCTGGATGACGGCTTCACGTACTTCGGCGTTGAGGAAGTTCAGTTGCGCAGTATCATTCCACGGCATAGCTGTCCCATCGTTTCCATGATAGATGTACCTGGTATCCCCGCTTTGATAATCCACCCGTTTAAACGTTACGGCGGCATCGGAACGGTTCCAGTACCCGTTTTCGATAAAAATACCGAAACGGGGGTCATTGCTGAGGTTGGGGCCGTTATAGGTATAGGAAGGATAGGGCGGTTCGTGCACGCTTGTGAACCACTCGGGTTTATCTTTTACCAGCGCGGAATCAAGTCCTGTATGGTTGGGCACCATGTCGCTTGCAAGTTTTATCCCTCGCTGTAATGCCCTGTGACGCAGGTTCAGGTACCCTTCGTAACCGCCAAGCTCTTCGGCTATGGTATAACTGTCAAGCGCATATGCCGAGGATTTTGCTTCAGGGTTCCCCTGGAGCTGTTTGATTTTCTGCGAAGCGGGGCTCCTTTCCCAGAGACCGATAAGCCAGAGGGCGTTAAATCCCCGTTCAGCAAGAATGTCAAGTTCCCGGTCAGGTATATCCTGAAGGTGGTTGACCGGGTGAGGGTAGCATCTGTTCAACTGGTCCAGCCAGACAAACGTGCTTTTTGCAAGCATGACTACTTCCGGCATCCACGATGAATCTGCCGAGTAGTTTTGAGGTTCGTTTTCGAGGTCCCCGAATGAAGGAGCCTGTGCCTGTTTTTCAATGAATCCGCCATGTTTTGCGCGATTTTGCCGACCGGTTTTTTCAAAGAAAAGCCATGTATCTTCATCCTGGATAAGGTCGATGCTGTCGTCGAGCATCCCCGGCAGAGGAGTTCCCTCGAGGAGAGCCCCCCAGTGCATTCTGATATAGCGCAGCTGCTCGAGAACAGAGTTGGGCGCATGACGGATCGGTCTGGTGAGCAGCTCGGCAGGATCGATATTGTCCGGGCCTATGGGACCAAGTGCCTTGAGTGATTCCAGGAGCGACCGCACAACGGCCTGGTAAGATGTTTTCTCCCTGAGGCCTTCATCGGTCAGCAGAAAACTGAACTGGTCCAGAGCGGGGTTCTGGTTCTGCAGCCAGACAAGAAGGGATTCCTCGAGAGCGGTCTGTCGGTTGAGAGCGGAAGCAAGGTATTCCCTGTGAGTCTGTTTTCCTGTGAACACGCAGGGAGGCGGGAACTGTGAAATGAACTTTTCGAGGTACTCTTCAAAGGCGTTTCCCTCAAGCTCTTTTTGCGCGGAATTTTCAATCTGGCTCAGGAAGCCGGGATTTCTCACACGTACCAGACGGCTTATAACAAGATGGGCTGCTGCGTGGAGCAGCTTCATGCCCTGGAATTGCGCGGGGAGCAGCAATTTTGCATTGTTGCCGTGCTTTTGTTTCAGCCTGCGGTTGATACTTTTTGTCTGCTGCTCGGCCTGCTCGATTGCTGACTGAGGGTCGGAGGAAAGCTCGGGAAAACATCCTGTAGAAAGATGCAGGTCGACAAGCGCCTTGCGTGTTATATAGTAATGTTCTTTCTGCTCGGGGTTACTGAAGGGTGACCGATTGCTTTTGTCTGTCATTGAAAAATGAAGAAGTATGCTTGTAGGGTTCTCAAATCTCATCGGCATTACATTTCATGACCAAGGTACGCATTTTCCCTGACATTCATCCTGAAACCGGTCTCCGGCTGAGCGGTTGAACGGCTGATTTGCTGCCGGGATATTCGTTGCCTGAGTGCGGGATATTTCCCCTGGCTTGAACGGTATTCCTGTTATCGCAAAAAAGTTTTGCCGTTTGTTTTTTCTCCAAAATTTGTATTTTTTACTTTAACAGGTGCTTGACGCTCCCCCCATCCATCAGAGCGGCAGGCATCGACCTCTGTAATCAGTATCAGGATGTATATCAGTTTTTTAAAGAAAGCTCAGCCGTGGGATTTGGGACTGAGGGGGCGGAGCTGTCTCTAAAAAGAGATGTTTTTTGACTCCGTTGTTCTTTTTTAAGCGGATCATGTCAGCATAACATCTTTCATGGCACTGAGCTAAATCTTTTCATCCCCCTGCAACAATCATCATATACCGGATCAACATACCATGAAAAAAACATTCAGGCGTTTTATTGTCTCTGTTCTTGTTGCACAGGTAATTATCTCTCCGCTTCTTACCGTGTGTGCTCATGCCCAGCAGTCTTTCGGCAAGCCATCAGACCTCCTGTACTCTTTTCCATCGAGAGGGTACCAGAATTACAACCAGCAGCAGGTTATGCCGGGTTATGGCATGCCGCTCGATACACATTTCACAGACAACATGGGCAATATTCTCATGTATGTCAATGTGCTTGGCGAAGTCTACAAGCCCGGGCAACATATAGTACGTCAGGATTCCGATATTTCCACTGTGCTTTCCCTCGTCGGAGGGCCAACGGAAGATGCGAACCTTGAAAAAGCAAAGCTGCTGCGTTACAAGCCCGATGAGGATGGTAGGCAGACCTATCCGATCAACCTCGAATCCTTCATTGAAGAGGGCGACCGGTCGGAGTTTGTGGAGTTGAAGCCGAATGACACCATCGTCATTCCTGAAGACAAAGGACTCGACACAAACATGGTTCTTCGAATCGCCGCGCTGATTGTTTCCGCGGCCAGTGTTTATGCCATCGCTACGGATTAGAGACCTGGAGGTGGAGAGGTCATTAAGATTGAATCCAGAGGCTGGAATCAAAAAGTGCAGGGACAAGCCCCTGTGTTCGCACGTGAGAACAGGTTTTTCAAGTTCGTACTCAGCGAAACGGTAATCGTAATCAAAAAGGTGGCTGAGAATAGAGTCCGGAATCCGAAAGGCGGAAGGAAATAGGCCATCACCATTCACGAACAACGACTCATGCCTAACGAAAAAGAGAAGATTGAACAGGAAGAAGTAAATATTCAGGAGCTGCTTCAGGTTCTCTGGAAAAACCGCTTCTTCATTGGCGCGGTTACCGGAATTGTTCTGGCAGCGGCCCTGTTGTACCATTTTTCGGCTACTCCCGAATATCGTTCTACATCTGTCGTGCTCATTAAACAGGATAAAGGGGGAGTGAGCGAGATAATCAATCCTTTTGAGTCCTTTACCGGATTTGAGCTGCAGAACGATATCGAGCTGATCAAATCGTTCCCTCTTGCCGAGGAGGTCGTCAGAGATCTCTATGCCCGCGAAAACCGCGATTCTTTGCAGCTTTTCGAAGAGCGGAGGTATATCTCTCCGCTTGGCGCTGTGTTCACAGGTCTGAATTTCAGCAATACTTCAGAAGAGGAAAAGGGTTTCGACGTCACAATGCGCGAATACGCTTCGGCTCTCCAAAAGAGGGTGTCGGTGAGCAATGCCAAGGACACAGACATACTTGAAGTTTCAGTATCGAGTCCTTTTCCTGAAGAGGCAGCACTTCTGACCAATGCGATCTGCAATTCCTACATGCGCAAGGATATCGAGTGGAATGCCGACCAGGCCATGTCGGTGAAGGCGTTCGTCAGCGAGCAGCTTGCCAATCAGCAACGGCAGATTTCCGAGGTTGAAGACCAGCTTTCTTCCTATATGAAGAGCCAGAACATCTACGAGCTGACCGGTAATGCAGAAAAGCTGCTCGAAAAACTGGTGGAAGCAGAGTCCCGGTATAATGACGCACAGGCTGAGTACAACATTCTGAAAAACCGTCAGGATTTCCTGATTCAGAAGCTTTCGAGTGAAGAAAAGGCGTTGAGCGAAAAAATTGCAAAAAACATTGATCGGCAAGCCAGAGTGCTGAAAGAGCGCATCAAACAGGAGGAGAAAGCACTGATAGCGCTTGGAGGGTCGTCAGGGACGAAAGAGGGCGGCTCTGTTGCAAAAAAACAGCAGCTCGACATGCTCAAGCAGAGGCTGCAGGAACTGACCCGTAACATGATTGCCGGAGAACTTGCATTCACAAGCAAAGCCCGACAGTATCAGTTCGATTTGATCTCGGAACAGCTGCAGACCGATGTCCGTCTGGCAGAACTGAGCTATATAGCCCGGGAATACCTGCGTTCAAAAAACTACTACGAGCGTCAGCTTAACCGTCTTCCTCAGAAACAGCTCAACTATGCCCGCCTGCAGCGAGACAGGGAAGTGCTCAACAATACCTATACGTTTCTGAAGGAAAAGCTTGAAGAGTCACGCATCAAGATTGCTTCCGAAGTCGGCAAGGTGGTTATTGTCGGTGCGGCTTTTTCGCCGATAAAACCTGTTGCTCCCGATCTGAAAAAAAACCTGCTGATAGGACTCGTCATCGGTCTCGGCCTCGGGGGAGCGATAGTTTTTATTCGTGAAATGCTTGATAACTCTCTCAAGGACGATGTTTTTCTCGAAGATCATGGATATATACCTCTTGCTGCTATTCCATATGTTGACAATGTAAATGGAAGAAACCTGTCGGGTACTCTCAAAAAATCCATTGAACAGTTCACCGGCAACATTCCGACAGATGGAAGTAACGGTAAAGAGCCAAAACATGGGAAAGCCGGAAACCGCGGGAAATCAATTTCTTCGAAAAAGGATGTGAACCCCCTGCTTATGGCTGACAGTCTTTCGTCGCCATTTGCTGAATCTTTTCGTGATCTTCGAACCAATATCATGTTTTCGCAGGCTGACCGTACCCTCAAATCCATTCTGGTAACAGGCACCGAGATCAGTGAAGGGAAGTCTACGGTATGCTGTAACCTTGCCTATGCTATTGCCCTTACTGAAAAGCGTGTACTCGTCATTGACTGTGACCTGCGCCGACCAAGCCAGCACAGAATGTTCGGCTGCAAGAAGGTGCCCGGACTTGCCGATTATCTGGCCGGACAGGAAGCCGATGTCGACGGACTGGTTCAGCCTACCATGCATGAAAATCTGTTCATTCTTCCGGCAGGCAACAAAACTCCAAACCCCAATGAGCTGCTTGGTTCAAACAAAATGACGGAATTGGTCAAAAAACTGGAAGAGGAGTGGGATTACGTCATTCTCGATACCCCGCCTCTCCTGTTGCTCAGCGATGCAGCACTTATGTCAAGGGCGGTTGACGGAATTCTCATGGTTGTGCGCATCGGCTATACCAACAGAAACCTGATCAAGGAAGTCCCGAAACTGGACTTTCTCAAACACCGGTTGCTTGGAGTCGCCATCATAGGTCCATCGGGGAAAACCGGTTACGGTAAATATGGTCGATATTACGGGCGTTATGGCTATAAAGGATATTACAGCTACAAAACCTACGGTTCCTATCTCGAAGAACAG
>JAKSDB010000238.1 GCA_022360415.1 Chlorobiales bacterium | reverse complement strand
TCGTTGATAATTTCAACGGTATTGCCGACGATAAGGTCGAGTTGCTCTTTGACAGGTGGAAAACTCATAAGTAAAAATGTTCTTCAATCCTGTTTGATGGATTTGGATTGACCTGAATATACAGGATAAAAATCAGTATGCTGTTGTCATATTCGTATTCAGCGAAGCAGTACTCGTAATCGAAAAGGATAGTAATTTTAAAAAAACTCCCGGCATTTCGGGGTTGTCGGGCAGACACATGAGTCCGCCCCTGCGTTTTTGAATTCAACCGGTCACTTGTTGCCTTCAGGAAGGGACTCTCTGCATCAGTATTGTTTTTTCAAATTCTGCAACTGGCGTTCAGCATCCCTCTCTTTCATGCTTTCCCGCTTATCATGCAGCTTTTTCCCTTTCGCGAGTCCAAGCTCGATCTTGAGAATACCCCTGCTGTTAAAAAACGCTTTCAAAGGCACCAGGGTGAGGCCTTTCTGCTGCAATTTCAACCTGAGTTTTTCTATTTCGCCGCGGTTGAGCAACAGCTTTCGGCTTCTTTTCGGATCGAGCTGTTCGGCATGGTTGTGCTCGTATGCCGAGATCTGCATGTTTTCGAGCCACACCTCGCCCCTGTGTACAATCGCGTAACTTTCGTTCAGGCTGGCTTTGCCGAGACGTATCGACTTTACCTCACTTCCTTTGAGCTCGATACCCGACACCATCGTGTCAAAGATATGATACTCATGCCTTGCCTTGCGGTTAAGTATCGTTGTTGCGTACTGCTTTTTTTTCTGTTCCTTTGTCACGGTGTGATTTATTCCACGATTCAACTGCTCTTTCGCCCCGATCTGCCGGAACCCCGTTTGCCTTGCGTTCCGGGCCCGGTCTCATGATTGTATGGAGAGATACCCTCAAAGCGTGTTTCGGTACTTTACAGTTTCCGGTTTCAACAAGCCCGGTAATAGTGTTCCGGGATCAGGTTGCCGATGTTGAGCACAAGATTCGGGTCAAAGGCTTTTTTTATTCTTGCCATTTCCCGTATGCCTTCGTCGCCGAACATGCTGACAAGATAGCCGGCTTTCAGTTTGCCGATACCGTGCTCTGCTGAAAGTGTTCCGCCCAGGTCAACAGCTTTTTTGACAAAATCCCGATACAGCGCTTTTGCGGTTTTGAACTCATCATGGCTTGACGGCAGAATGTTCAGATGGACGTGCGAGTTGCCTATATGACCGAAAATAATGTAACGAAACCCATGCTTTTCGCAGGTGCTCCGGTAGAAATGATACAGCTCCGCAAAAGCATCGTCAGGAACAGCCATATCGGTACTGATCTTGCTTTCCGGCTGTGTGCCGATCCACTCGTTAACCTGAGCCGGCAGCTCGTGACGGAAGGCTTTCATCGCTCTCTGCTCGTCAGCATCGAGGGCCACCCAGGATTCCTCTGTCAGGGCGTTGGAAGACTCCATGAGCTCAAACCATGCTTCAAGCTGTTCGTCTTCCTTGTCCATCGTGGTTTCCTGCTCGAAATATACTGCCCCCGCTGTTTCTTCGGGAACTTCAGTATAAACCCTGCGAATAAAATCAAGCGAGTTGGGATCGAAAAACTCCAGTGCTCCCGGATCGACACCGCCGGTTTTCCTTTTGGCTTTTTGCACAAAGTCGAAAAGATCGTCCAGCGAAGGAAAATAGACAAGGCATGAGATGGTTTTCTCGGGAGCCGGAACAAGCAGAAGGTCGGCTTCGACTATAACACCCAGGGTGCCTTCGGAGCCGATAAACAGATCGATCAGGTCCATGCCGTCTGAAGAATAATACCCGGCATTGTGCTTTGATGTCAGGGGGAGGGTGTAGCCGGGGACATTGAACTCCAGCCTGCCTGTGAGCGCCAGGTCAATACGGAACATGCCGTCTTTTCCGGCACGGTATTTCCCTCTCGGAATGTCAAGAATGTCTCCACCTGCAAGAACAACGGTAATACGGGCAATATGATCTCTCGTCGGGCCGTACTTGTAGGTTCGTGCACCCGAGGAGTTGTTTGCAATGGTACTGCCGATGAAACAGAGTTTCTCGGTAGGATCGGGCGGATAAAGCCAGCCGGAGCTTTCGGCTTTTTTCTGTACGTCTTCGAGCAGCACCCCCGCTTTAACGGTCATGACCGCCTGATCTCCGTTGCGCTGAAGAGGCGCATCGATACGGTCGAGCTTTTCCATCGCGATGACAAGGTCACCAAAAGGTATTCTCCCACCGGTAGTGCCGGTACCGTTACCCGATATCACGAACCTTTTTCCCGTTCCGGCGTTTTCCCTGAGCAGCTCTGAAACATCTTCGATGCTTTCCGGAAAGTATACGCCGGGCGTGTGTCCGGTTTTTATATTGCTTGTGTCTTCGAGAAAGCTCCGGATCAGGGCCGGGTCGTCTTTATAAATCATCAGCTTCCGGTTCTGTAATGCTGCTGTCTGGTTGTTCCTCCCTTGCCGTTAAAATGGCGGCAGTGGTGCTGTCGGGGCCATTAAGATAGTAATTTATAAGTTTTCCCGCTACCGGTGCCGACACGCTTCCTCCGTATCCCGCGTTTTCAACCAGAACAGCAAGGGCGATGACAGGATTTTCAAGGGGTGCGAATGCCACGAACCAGGCGTGATCCTCTCCGTGCGGGTTCTGTGCCGTTCCTGTTTTGCCGGCGACCTTGACATTTTTCACTGCCGCAAGCCTTCCTGTTCCTCTGTCTACAACCCCGTGCATTGCCTGACGCATAGTCTCAAAGGTTCTCTCGGAAACCGGCAGTTTGTTTTTTTCGAAAGCAAACGTTTTGAGTGAATCGCTGTCATTGGGACGGTATCCCCTGACAAGGTGAGGCTGGTGCCACGTTCCCTTGTTGGCTATTGTCGCGGTAAACGCTGCAAGCTGAAGAGGGGTGGTATTCAGCTCACCCTGTCCGATTGCAAGGCTTACGAGATATCCTTTTGTCCACTTCCCCTTGCCATACCGTTTGTCGTAATATGCAACCGAAGGAAGAGGGGACGACCGCTCTCCGGGCAGGTCAACGCCTGTGGTTTTGCCGAACCCGAACATTCTTCCGTACTTCGTCCATTTTTCAAATCCGAGATCGAATATGAGATTGTAGTAATAGCTGTTGCAGGACTCTATAATGGAACGTTCCAGGTTAACCAGTCCGTGGCCCTGTCCCCTGTGGCAAAGAAAGCGACCCCGGCCAAGCCTGAAAACACCGGTACAGAGTAGTTTTTTTTCGGGGGTGATCGCCCCTTCTTCAAGGGCGGCGACAGCGAGCAGAGGCTTGTAGACCGACCCCGGCGGATAAGATGCCTGTATTGCCCTGTTAAACAGGGGTTTTCGGGGATCAAGAACAATTTCCTGCCACTTTTTCCCGTCAGTTTTGCCGTTAAGGATTTCAAGGTCATAGTCCGGCATGCTTGCCATGGCAAGAATACCTCCGTCACGGGGATCTATGGCGACAACAGCTCCGGATTTGCCGGTTTCCTCGAGGAGGTGTTCGGCAAGCTTCTGTAGACCCGCGTCGAGGGTCAGATGCAGGTCGTAGCCTTTAACGGAGGGGAGGTCCCTCTCCCCGTTTTCAAATTTTCCGGCGGTTTTGCCGATGGAATTGACCAGTTCAAACCGAACGCCTTTTTCGCCTCTAAGATAATCCTCATACTGCTTTTCAAGGCCTTTGCTTCCTGTTTTATCGTCGGGGGTATAGCCTTTCTTGGCCATCTCTTCAAGCTGGCGTTTGGAAATGAAGTTCAGGTAACCGAAAACATGTGAGGCGGCAAGGTTTAAAGGATATTTTCTTTTGTTTTCCACTTCGATCATTACTCCCGGCAGTTTCCAGAGGTTTTCGCCGAGACGCATCATTTCTCTGGGCTCGATATCCCTGCCGACGGCAACAGGCGCAAACGGATTATACCTGAATCCTTTCTGTATTCTCAATGTCAGCTCCTCGAAGGTAATGTCAAGCAGGTCGGCGAGAGAGCTTTGTTTCAATGAGTCGGTAAATTCGGCCGGGACAACCTTGACTGAATACAGCGGCTGGTTGTCCACAACCACAATGCCGTTGCGGTCGATCATCCGTCCCCTGGGGGGCTGTATCCATACTCTTCTCAGGCTGTTCGCATCGGAAATCGAACCAAGTTTGCTGTATTCGAAGACCTGTAGATAGACAAGCCGCAGAAAAAGGACAATGAAGATCGCTGTGACGATCAGGGAAACAGTATAAACTCTGTGCTGTATTTTATCCATGTCATGAAGCGAACGTTTCAGATTGTGCAGCGTAACGGTGGCAAAAGATCATAGTAAAAGTCAACATTCAGAAGTCGCAGCAGGCCGTTATCAACTGATTTTTTCCTGAATTGAGCGTTTGCTGAAAAGCTCAGTTTAGGTCTTTACAAGATTTTCTTAAAAAACACCTGATAGGCTATTACTGCAACGATCATGGTCAGCAGTGTCCCGACCCCGATTGAAAAAGCCACGTGCAGGGTGACAGGCAATGAAAGAACGTTTGCCATAAGCGTATGGAGAGCTCTTCCGAAAAGGGAAGCAAGAAAGACGCCTTTGTAATACATCTGCCTTTTCTGCCGTGAAGAAGCATGACTGTCTTCAGGGATATGAAAATAACCTGCAACGAACCCCTCAATGGTTTTTGTGAGCGCTTCAAGCCCAATGTTGCCGCTCAGTAATCCGGTTGCAATTCCGGCAATAAAACCATAGGAGGTGCCCTGTTTCTGGCCATGCCTGATAGCTGCAAGCGCAATGTAAATAGTGACTATATCAGGGTAAACCCCGAAAACTGCCAGATGCGAGACAGAATAGTGCTGCACGGCACAGAGTACGGCGATAAGAAGGATAACTACAATTGTGTTTTTAAGCACGGTTTCTTGTAAGGTTTCTTGACTTGATCGGCGGTTTCCCTTTCAAAGGACTCAGGGATTGCTTTCCCGCGGGCTGTTTTCGCCTTCAGCCGGGTTGTCCTTTATGATCTCGACCTTTTCCGGATCGGTTGTTTTTTCTGCTACCAGGACATGGCTCAGGGTAGAGAAATTGACGCCGAGCCGGACATTGATCCGGTAAAACTGTTTATCGGGTGTGATTTCAACAATTTGCCCTACCGGTATCCCGCGAAACGCAAAAGTACTGAAATCAGTCGTATGAACCGTTTCCCCGGTCAGGATCGGGCTGCTTACAGGCACGTAATGCATTTGTGCTGTCTGTTCCTCTTTACCGTTCCACCTCAGAACCCCGTGAGTATTGTTGCTGTCGGAAAAGACGCTTACGCCGAATTCCGAATGGATTACAGGCATAACTTTCGCAAAATTGTCTGACACCAGAACAACCCTTCCAACAAGGCCGTCGGGAGTAAGTACTGCCATATCCTTTTTTATGCCCTGGTTTCTGCCCGCATTGATAATCAGGATGTTTTCCCTTGTGTCGAACCTGCGGTCAACTACCCGGGCGGAAATCAGCTTTACAGGACGGTTTTCTACAAACTCGTCAAGGTGTTTGATGTCCGCCGAATCCCTCAGCATATTGTTTTTATGAATAATCTGGCCCAGAAGTGAAGAGTTCTGGAGCGCCAGCTTTTCATTTTCTTCTTTCAGGCTGAAGTAGTGCCCCAGATCGCTGAGGCTTTGTGAAAATGCTGCTCTGAGCTCGGTGCTGCGAGCCTGGAGATTATTAACCGGGTCACTTTTTTCAAACCGGATCAGCATCCAGGCAATACCGCAGTAGAGCAGAAGAAGCAGGTAGGCGTTGTTATTGCCGAAAAATTTGATCAACTTCAACACATTTGCGGTCAGCGGGGGTCGTTTGTCATAGTACCTTTCATGGAATCTGTTCTCTCAAGCTGGATCGTCACGTGATCAATATTAAACTTTTCCTTTAACTCTCTATGGACAGGTTCAAGAAGGTGCTGCCCATTCGAGGGATCGTCAACCAACAGATGGCAGCTCAGTGCGTTGACGCCGCTTGTCAGTGACCAGACATGCAGGTCATGCAGGCTCTCAACATGGTCGAAACCCAGCAGCGTTTTTTCTATTTCCTCGATGCTGAGCTCTTTCGGGACCGATTCCATCAGAACATTGACGGCCTCGTCAATAATGTTCAGGGCGCTTTTCACAATCAGCACGGCTATAAACAGACTGATAAAGCTGTCCACGGCCATCCATCCGGTCAACTGAATGAGCAGAGCTCCTCCGACGACGCCTAAGGAACCGGCAAGGTCACTCAATATATGAATATAAGCTGCCTTGACGTTAACGCTGCTATCCTTTTCCTTTCTGAGCAGGGCGGCATTGACGATATTTGCCACAAGGCCGATAGCGCCGAAAGCAAGCATTTCCGGTGTGGCTATTTCCTTTGGTATGGAAATACGTTTCCATGCTTCGATAACGATAAAAAGCGCAACGATACAGAGGATCACCCCGTTTATCAGGGCAGCCAGAATTTCAAGCCGGAAATATCCGTATGAACGTTGCTTCGTCGAGGGTTTTACACTGAACCTGATAGCGAGAAAACCGATCAGCAGGGCGAAAAGGTCACTGGCCATATGTCCCGCATCGGCAATAAGAGCAAGGCTTCCGGAAAGCCAGCCGCCAAAAAGCTCGACAAGGAAGATAGCCGCCGTGACAACAACCGCGAATTTCAACCCCTTTTTCGCCCTGATACCCCTGAAGTGTTGTTCAGAGCGTACCCTTTCGTTATGTTCCATGTGCCGAAAAAAAATGGCTGACGAAGCAGCAATACATGAATCTCTTCCTTTGGCTCATACGGGTCCGGTTGATTTGGCAGGCACCCTGATTTTATTAAATTTACCGGTTCACAGCGGCGTACAGGGATGCACTGCAACCAAAAATTGAGCGATTGCCTGAAATCCCGAGTGATCGGGATAGCAGGTATTGATTGTAGGGCGCTTGCTATTGAACATACGTTGAAACGCTCAGTTCAGGTAAAATTATGAGTTTAAACATAACTGACAAATTTGTTGTTGTAGGAGACAGGGTGCTCGTCAGGCCGAGATCGGGCGACGACCGGACAAAATCAGGCATCTATCTACCACCCGGCGTTCAGGAAAAAGAGAAAATCCAGAGCGGTTACGTGCTGAAAATCGGCCCGGGTTACCCGGTCGGCCCTCCGCCGGAAAGCGATGAGCCATGGATGCAGGAGATATCAACTCCCCAGTACATTCCGCTCCAGGCAAAGGTCGGCGACCTGGCGATATTTATCCAGAGCAGTGCGCACGAGATTGAGTATGAGGGGGAAAAATTTCTCATTATCCCGCATGCGGCTATACTTCTCCTTATCCGGGAGGACGATGAGCTTGAATACTATTTGAAATGATCCTCTCCTTTAACGCAGTGGAACTGGTAATGATAGTACCGTTTCTGTCTGAGCGGATTATGAGGTGCCTAAATTGAGCATTTGCTGAAACGCTCAGTTTAGGAGGTAATTATTTTGGTTTGTCATGACAGCAGGAACACACAACGATACATCGCCCGGTATGGGGAAAGAAGAGCTTGCCGGGAGGATTGAACAGCTGAAAAAAGAGATGCGGGCAATAGTTCTTGCCCACTACTATACGGTTCCGGAGGTCCAGGACGTTGCTGATATTGTTGGTGACAGCCTTGCCCTTGCCCGGGCGGCGGAGAGTACCGACGCGGAGGTGATCGTTTTTGCCGGCGTTTACTTCATGGGAGAGACCGCAAGCATCCTCAATCCCGACAAGCTCGTGCTCATGCCGGACGACCGTGCCGGATGTCCGCTTGCTGACAGTTGTCCGACTGACGATTTCAGGGCTTTCAAGGCGGAACACCCCGGTGCCGTTGTCATAAGTTATATCAACTCCACGGCTGAGGTCAAGGCCGAGTCGGACGTGATCTGCACCTCTTCCAACGCCGAGCGTATCGTTCGTCAAATCCCTGAAGACAAGGAGATAATCTTCGGGCCCGACAGAAACCTGGGCAATTACGTGATGAAGAAGCTTGGCCGGGAGATGATCATCTGGCAGGGTTACTGTTATGTTCACGAGGCATTCGACTGGGAGACTATAAAAAAAACCGTTGAAGAGCACCCGGGAGCGGAACTGATCGCTCATCCGGAATGCCGCGAGGAGCTGCTGCGGCACGCAGATTTCGTTGGCTCCACCAGCGGGCTTCTGAAGTATGCCGAGGAAAGACCCGGCACAACCTTCATTGTCGCCACGGAACCGGGTATATTATATGAGATGCGGAAACGTTCCCCTGAAAAAACATTCATTCCGGCCCCGAAGGATGCTTCCAGCCCCTGGAGCACTTGCACACAGATGAAGCAGAATACCCTTGAGAAGCTCTGGAAGTGCATGGAAAACCGTGCTCCGAGGATCGTCGTCGAAGAACCGCTGCGGAAGGCGGCGCTGAGGTCCATCCAGCGCATGCTCGAAATGTCCTGATCGCCTTGAATAGCCTGCTACAGGGCTCGATTGCTTCGTTGAACGGTGCTCGGAATCCTCATGTACTTCGTGTACACTCCGGTTCCTGCGCTCCGTTCGCCTCGCACTCTATCCCTTCGCTACGGTTATTCAAAGCGATCATTTCTTAGAATATCGAATATTGATTTGTGGGTATCATGGTAATCCGCTTCGGCTTCTGAGCACTCCTTGATCTTGAACAAAAGACCTCATTATTGAGGCATCCTCGCTTATCTTCCACTATTGACTATCTTCTCGTTACTCGTCACTTGTTTCTGTTTCTCCCCTGAACCCTTCGCTACGGTTTTTCACGGCGATCATGGTTTTGCCTGGTGTTCCCTGAGGAAAGTTCCGCTATGGTATTCCTCGAAAGCCGTCTGGAGCTCTTTGCGGGTGTTCATAACGATCGGGCCATGCCAGGCAACGGGTTCGCGCAGAGGTTTGGCGGAAAGCAGCAGAAACCTCACCGGGCTCTCGTCAGTGGAAACATGGATATGATCGCCGTCCGTGCTGTAGAGCACCACGGTTTCATTTTCCATAAAAGGCCCTGTTTCCATATCGAAATAGCTGACCCCCTGGGTGTCGAAAGAGAACGGTTCCGTATCATGGCCGAACAGTCCTTTTCCTGCAATGATATAGGCAAAAATTGTATAGCCGTCCTTCACCGGGTGGTTCCATGTCGCTCCCGGCGGGATTGTGACGTCGAGGTATTCGGGATCGATGGCGATCCCTTCAACGGGACCCGTGGAACCTTGAAGCCGGCCACAGATGATCCGGGCCGTTATGCCGTGCCCAAGGCTCACTTCGGGAATCATCGCCGCGGTGATGTCCCTGTATTGCGGAGCAGTCATTTTCTGTGACGCAGGAAGGTTCGCCCAGAGCTGGAAACCGGCGACGCTTCCCCTCTCATTGCCGAACGGCATCTCTTCATGGATGATTCCGCTTCCGGCCGTCATCCATTGCACGTCACCCGGGTGTATGACTCCCTCGTTACCGAGGCTGTCCTTATGACCGACAGTTCCCTCAAGGAGGTAGGTAATCGTCTCGATACCACGGTGCGGGTGCCATGGAAAGCCTTTCAGGTAATCCGCGGGATTGCCGGAACGGAAATCGTCGAGGAGAAGAAACGGATCGAGAAGGGGTACCTGGCTGAACCCGAATGCCCGTTTGAGTTTTATGCCCGCTCCTTCGGTGACCGGCTTGCTCTTGAAAACTTTTTGAATAGATCTCGGCTTTTCCATGGCTTTCGACAAGCGTGTTGAACAACACCAACCAACTTCAACAATAAACAAGACGACGTGATTGTTTGTTCACGGTGGAGCTGTGTACAGGTCGAAGCAGCGGTGGGGTATGAAGGTCGGAAGGGGAGCTGTACCAGGCTTTGATGAGTGCTCAGAGGATGTTTCCCCGGTCGAACTCCGGGTAAAAGAGCCTTTCGATACCGGTTGTTTTCCCTGTTTCCGGATCGAGCTGGAGCAGAATGGCCGACAGGTGGACGTCGTCCTCGGCACATTCGTATTTGTGCGGGGTCTGGAAGAGAAAGCGGTCGGTGGCGGACTTTATCTGCATACCGATGACAGAGTGGTGCGGGCCGGTCATTCCCGCGTCGGAACAGTACCCGGTGCCTTTCGGAAGGATGCGTTCGTCAGCTGTCTGGACATGGGTATGGGTGCCGACAACGGCAGACACTCTTCCATCAAGATACCAGCCCAGCGCGATCTTTTCCGCCGTCGCTTCGGCGTGCATGTCGACAACAATGCAGCGTGCTTTTTCCTTTACCTGCTTGATAACCCAGTCGGCGGTCCTGAAAGGACATTCAATCGGCGACATGAACGTTCTTCCCTGCAGGTTGATGACGGCGATATCGCCGAGGCCGTCCGGCAGAGGATAAATACCGAACCCTTTACCATAGGCTCCTTTCGGGTAGTTCTGGGG
>JAKSDB010000100.1 GCA_022360415.1 Chlorobiales bacterium | reverse complement strand
AGTGATGGATAGTAAAGCGTTTCAAGAGGAGGTCGGAGGAATTGTTGATGAAGTTTTGTCAGTCTATGAGGAAAGCGTAGGAACCGTTGAGCAAATTGTTTCCGCGCCGTATCGGTTTGTCGAGTTAGAGGGGGAAATCTTTAATACCCGCAAAGAGAGTGGGCAGATTTTTGTGACGTTAAAAGAGTTGCTGGCTAACAATGACTCTCTTCGAAAAAAAGATTTTGATTGTATGATGAGCCGGATTCTCGATGCTCAGGAAGAAAGAGCGTCAGAGGTTCGAGATATGCTTCGATCTTATTTCGATGGCCAGAGAGAGATGGCTTCGGTATTGCGGGAAAAATTGCGAGTGTTCCGTGCTGACCTTGGGGGGGAGAATCAGGAGTTTATCAGACAATTCAGGGCATTTGCTGATAATCTGTTTCAAGAGCGGGAGCAGAGGAGAGGATATGTTGAGGGAAAATTGCATGAATATAATCAATCACAGCAGGAGATAGCAGGGGCTTTGAGAAAACTGTTAGAGAAGGGTAAGGAATTAAGATTTCGTGATTTGAAGAATTTGCTTACTGAGTTTGAAAATTCCCGTGTAAAAAGAAAAAGAGAGCAGAGTGAGCGTGAAAAAGAGGTCGCTGATATGTTAAAGGGATTTAAAGAAAAGCGTTTGGGGAGTCGAACATCTGGCTGAGAAGAGGGAATTTCAGGATATAGCAGTGTTAGGATATATATGTTTTCAATATTAACAAGTAAACTTAAAATTTTAAATATCATGGGAATTTCTTCAGACATGGCCAAACTCGCGGAAAGCATCTCTGCTGCGTACGAGGAACGCAAAAAAGATGCTGAAAGCCGTCTTCGGGCACTTGAGGATCTTAGAAATGAAGTGCGTGACAAGCTAGGTGCATTTGAAAAACAAAGAGAAAAAATGAGTGGAGAATTGCAAAAGGATCGTAAAGATTTGCTTGGCAGGTTACATGTGGCCGATAAGGATTTAAGAAGTTCGGTCAAAAATCTGATGAAGGCTCTTGGGGCTGACCGCAGGGAAAAAAGCGCCGAGCAGTCAAAGATGCTTCGGGAGTTTCATGGTACGTTGAATGATTCGGTTGATACGCTGTTGCAAGCGTTCACTGCCGAGCGTCAGGATATGAGCGCCGGGCAGGCAAAGATGCTTCAGGAGTTTCATGGTGCGTTGAATGATTCGGTTAAGGAACTGCTGCAGGCGTTCACTGCTGAACGCCAGGATATGAAGAAAGCCCAGGATGAAAATTTGGCATCAATGATGAAAAGTCTTGAAGATTCTGCTCAGGACTTCAAGCGGGATGTTCAACAAGTTATGAGGGGGGTTCGTCAGGAGCACCAGGAAAATGCGAAAAAGGTGAGGGGGCAGCTTGATCACTTGATAGAAGAGTTGCGGCAAGGTTCAGAAGCTTTGGGAAATGTTCAGAGGGGAGGCAGCGGAAAGGAGGTTTCCCGGGCAGCAAAAGCAAAGAAAAGAAAAGTTGAGCCTGAAAAAAAAGCCCCGGTAGTTGTTGAGCATGATGAGGCGAGCGTTATTGCGGCTGAAAGTTTGGTTCAAACTGTTGAAGAAAAGACGGTAACTGCTTCAGAAGATCTCGAAGGGCAGGTTTTGGAATACATATCAAGCCGTCCCAAAGGTGTTCGCGTGGGGGATATGGAAGAGCCATTAGGTACAAACCGTATGCGGTTGGGTGTTATTGCCAAGAAGCTATACGAAAGTAACAAGGTGAGAAAAGAAGAGAATCTTTACCTTCCGCTCTGAAGGCATTTTTTTCTTTTT
>JAKSDB010000172.1 GCA_022360415.1 Chlorobiales bacterium | reverse complement strand
GGCTCGGGCAGTCTCTCGGTGTCGATGTGCTGCCTCCGAAAAGCTGCACGTGGAACTGTATTTACTGTCAGCTCGGGAAAACCGGGGAGTATCTGACGGAGCGCCGGGAATATTTTCCCCGTGAAGAGATACTTGAAGAAATAAAAGAGGCGATTACAGAGCCGGCAGCGATTGACTGGATAACCTTCGTCGGATCAGGCGAAACAACGCTCTACAAAGGGCTTGGCTGGCTGATTCGTGAAACGGGGAAAATGACCGATCTGCCTGTCGCGGTTATTACCAATGGATCGCTCCTCTATCTCGATGAGGTACGTTCCGAGCTTCTTGAAGCTGACGCGGTTCTGCCTTCACTGAACGCGGGCTCGGCGGAACTTTTCGAGCGTATCGACCGTCCTGCTCCCGGTTTTACCTTCAAACGTCATATCGAGGGCCTTGCCGCATTCCGCAGGGTGTATCAGGGAAAACTCTGGATCGAGGTCATGCTGATCGCCGGTATGAATGATTCGGTTGAAGCCCTGGAGGACATTGCTGCTGTCCTTGAAACGATCAGGCCGGATACTGTCCATCTTGTACTTCCGACCAGGCCCTCGACTGAATCCGACGTTTCTCTTCCTTCCGAAGACACGATCGCACGAGCACGCTTTATTCTTTCACGCGTTGTAAAAGTTGTGCATCCGGTAAAAGGAAGCATGAACCTGAGGAACACTGCGGATATCATCGAGACGGTTGCCGCCATTACCAGGCGTCATCCTCTCCAGGAGCGTGAACTGCGCCACGCGCTCGATGAACTCATTCCCGACGAGCCCGACCAGGTCGAGCGCATGATCGAGCGGTTGCTGGGTTCAGGAAGGTTTAAGACAGTGACTCTGCAAGACGGTGAAATTTACTGGACGCCTGCCAGGAATGGCGGAGCTGTATAGTCTGCTTATTCAGAACCGTTATTCATTCTCTCAGGCAGAAGTTGGAAGGACAAGGTGGAGTAAAAGGGGAATGAAGAGAATGATTGTAATGCAGATACCAATCAAGGTCATTATCAGGGATGCAAAGCAGGCTTTGCCAAAACCGGTTGACAGTTTTGCGCTGATAAGCTTGGAGTGGACAAGGAACGCGACTGGCGGTGTTAGAGATGCTGCGGCTACAAGCGCATCATGGGAGAGATTGAAGCCGAGTAAAACGATAAGACCAACCAACACACTCAGTGCCGTAATTATCAGCCCGGAAAAAAAAACCGTTGTGTAAGAATCGACATATGTTACTTGCTTTTTCAGGGGCCATTTCATGACAAGAAGAAGTACGCCGGCAACAAACAAGCTTACGATAACCGTACTGTAGGTAAGACTAAACAGTGTTAATGCCCAAAATATTGTCCAATCAAGCAAATTCCAGTTCAGAATGATGTCTGTCAGCATTTCATTGTGCAGTGCATTGATGAAAAGTCAATCCATCAATATAAGCGTTATAAACCGGGAAATCACTCCGAAAACTGCCGGATTAACTCTGTGTACCGTAACCGGATGTAGAAAAAACCCTGCTTGCGGAGAAATAATACTGAGTGTCTGCTGAGTGATAATGGAAAAGTATGGTTCTGTATGGTTCACATGAAAGGCTGGTTTTTGCAGAAGGGGGGCATCTACTTCGTTATTCGCCAGAGAATGCCGAATGTAATGAAAATCAATAGAAAAGCTCCGGCTTCCAATATTATCGGATACTCCTGAAAGAGAGTCATATTCCTGTACAAATAAATTTGGGACTGGGGAGAGATTAGGTGGTATATATAAACAGTCGCGACAGAGAGATAAATGCTGCTGCTTTTTTCTTTGTAACCTTAATTGCCAAGGTAAGTTATTTGAGTAACATTCTCAACTTTTATCTGCTGTTTTCCATCCTTGTCTTATCCTTTTTATGAGGCAGACGGAAGCCGTGCCGGATGGCCGGGACAGTCTCAGTATGAGATATGGCCATTGTTTCACGTTGTGTATAACTGTTTCAGTGTGAGCCGTTTTTACTGTGATTATGCGAGGGTTCCGGATTGGTACGCTTCTTGCATGTAATGATGCCGTAAGCACTTGCCCCTAACATTATTGCGGCTATCATGATATACATTGTCTCCATTGTTCTTGTGTATTCCCTGCTTATGGGAGTTCATCACAGTGTTCTGAAGGGAAAGAAGAACAGGATGTATGCGGTTCTGTATTTCACGAGCACGGGAGTGGCGTTTTTCCTGATTTACTCGGGGGTTGTGCGGTAGCTCTTTTTGCGTATCTGGACGTGGGACCACCTGACCAGATGGATTGGTTATAGGAAAAAATACTTGTCGCCCGGCTTTGTCCGGGCTTTTCTTTTTCCCTCGCATTTCCTTCCTTACTGCGGAATTACGTATCTTGCCCGTAATTCGGCACCTTGAGCAGTGCCTTTACTGAACGTGCGGCAGGGTATGAGACAAATAATAAGGGCACCTCGATTTATTTATTCCGCGCTTCAATTGCATCGTTGAGCGGTGCTCGAAATCCTCATGTACTCTATGTACACTCCGGTTTCTCTGGCTCCGTTCGCCTTGCACTTGAAACGCTCATGACAATAAATAGAGGCGTCCATAAGACAGTCGGTTAGCTGAATATCAAAGAGGGGGTTCAAATATGGGATCGCTTATAGGAATATCTCTTTGGGTTGCATTGGTGACGGTTGTGCCGGGGTTGATAACTATAGCTTGTTTATACGGCGGAGCACAAATTGTTAATACAGAGTGTCTGAGAGAACATTTACATAGAGTTCAAACGGATAGTGACTGGGTTTGGGCCGGGTTCGGGGTTACAGCAATGGTGCTTACACAGTATTTGGGTATTCTGCTTGAGCGCTTTTTGATATCGAAAAAGAAGCTTGGACCCGAGAAACAAAAAATAGATATCCCTGAAGGAATAGACCCACATGGGGAAACCAGCATCCTGTTACACCCTTATGCGGAATATGATGGCCTTTACATTCTTTTGGCTGAGTTATGTGAAGACGAGGATACGCAAGGGCACCTGAAACGAGTTATTGCCCAGTTTTTTCTTACAAATAATACCCTCATATCATTCGGTTTAGGGATTGTTTTTACTACCATTGCCTTCGTCTCATGCGCGTCCTGGTCGGTATTTTGGCCTTAT
>JAKSDB010000360.1 GCA_022360415.1 Chlorobiales bacterium | reverse complement strand
TTGTGACTCAGGACCCTTCACTTGCGGAACATGCTGTCAATGTCTGTGACGCGTTACGAAAATCCGGGATCAGATCGCTGATGGATCTTGCCGGAAGAAGCATGAAAGCCCAGATGAGAGAAGCAAACAGGATGAGGGCCGCTTATGCGTTGTTTGTCGGAGAGAGTGAGATACAGCGCAAGGTATATGGGCTGAAGAATCTCGGGTCATCGGAGCAGGAATCTCTTTCGATCCAAGAGGTCATTGAGAAACTGAAACCTTTACAATACTCCTGACAACATTTTCTCTTCACAGGACAAAACCGGAAATCGGGGCCGGGAACCGGGTTTCGGGATTGAATGGAATCGGTAAGTTATTTTTCAGTTGACGGTTTGCAGGCGTGTACATGTTGCGGAAAAACGTTTCTTTTTATACAAAGTCCGGCTGCTCATTGTGCGAGAAAGCACTTTTGCGGATCAAAAGGGTAAGGGAGGAAATCCCGTTCAATCTTGAACTTGTTGATATAACACATTTCCCTTTACTGAAAGAGAGACATGGTCTGCATATCCCTGTCGTCTTTATTGACGGTAAGGAAAGGTTCAGGTACCATATCAATGAAGCGCGGTTTCGAGCCCTGCTTGTCAGCCGGGAAAAGTAGGGGAACAATACCGGGAGGTCGTTTGTTGTAAGGTTGTCAGGTTTCTCCGGTATACTCGGCAATCGCTCAATGTAGGGTACCTCTATGAATTGTCGCGAGCGCCTTGAGTAAGAGGCGAACGGAGCCAGAGATACCGGAGTGTACACGGAGTACATGAGGATTTCGAGCACCGATCAACGAAGTAATCGTGGCGCGCAGCAGATTAATAGAGGAGTCCTTTAGGAAGTGGCGTTGTTGGTGATATGATATGTTTTAGACTTTTTTCTCTTTGTGGCAATGTTACGATTTCTATTACTCATCATTGTGCTGTTCCTGCTGACAAGAGCGGTGATACGTTTTCTTGCGGGTCGTTTTTTGAAAAAGCAATGGCCGTTCCAATCTCTTCATCGATATGGCAGCAAAGGAACTTCTGCTTCCGGGGTAGCCGAAGAGGCTGATTTCGAGGTGATTGAAACACATATTAAAGAGAAGGAAGGGTCTTCATGAAGAAGAACGGGGTTGCTGTTTCGTTTGAACTATTTTCCCCTTTTTTATACATTGATACACACGCAAGGGAAAGGGAGATGTTTTTTAAAAGTGGGTTGCCCCCACTTTTTTGTTTTTCTGATGCAATGCATGGTCGTTGAAAAGTGGTAAAGGAGAAGTTGAAATCTTTTATTCATGCTGCACTTGCAGCATGCAACAGGGCGGATGATTGTTCCGGCATGCAGCATGTTTTTCTGGTCGATATTCATCTGAAAGGTGCCTTTCCGAAAGGCAGGGTGGAAGTGCTTGTAGACACGGAAACGGGTGTTTCCGTTTCAGAATGTTTATCGGTCAACCGTTGCCTGAACAGTGCATTTGAAACGTCTGAAGAGATGAAACGTCTAGTCGGTGACGAGTTTGAGATTACTGTTTCTTCTCCCGGTATCGGGGAGCCGATAAAGCATGTTCGACAGTATATTCGTCACGTCGGACATCTTTTACGTGTGCAGTACACAGATGACGGTCAGGCTGTACAGGAGGTACTCGGAAGACTTCTGCGTGCGGAAGTGCTGGAGACCCCCTGTCCGTATATCGATCTTGGGCCGGTTACGACAGGGAAGGGAAACAATACCGTGCACCATGAACCGATACGGCTCGAGCTCGGTAGCATTGAGAGGGCTGTCGTTGAGGTAGAGTTCTGAAAAACGAATGTAAGGTTGGCCTTATTTTCTTTAAAATAAAGGGATTGTTAAGAAATGGCTAGAAAGCAGATTAAAGCGGAAAAGCAGGACCGGAAGGAGCTAATCGCTAACGCTTTTGGGGAAATTGAGCAGTCAAAGGTCTTTCTGGACAAACGAACGGAAAGTGCCGCTGTCAAAATGGATATTGCTGACCTTCTGAAGGATATTATACAGAAGCAGCTGAGAAAAGACTACGATCCGGAGGTCGAGGCCAATATTTTCATCAACCCCGAGCGGGGTGATTTTGAGGTGTATATTCTCAAAACCATTGTTGATGAGGTTGATCTGCCTACCATTGAGATCAGTCTTGATGAGGTACGAAAAATTGACGAGTCTCTCGAGATGGGGGATTACTACGAAGAGGGGCCTATAAAGCTTGAAGATTATCTGACCAGAAAGTCGATACAGATTATCAAGCAGTCTGTCCAGAAGAAGGTGCGTGATCTTGAACGCCAGGTTGTTTATGAGGAGTGTCTGGAAAAAGTCGGGGAAGTGGTGGCCGGTGAGGTCTATCAGATTCGTCCCGGCGAAGTCATTTTCACATACAACACATCCAAGGACCATCGTGTTGAGCTTGTTCTTCCGAAGTCCGAGATGATGAAAAAAGATAATCCCAGACGCACCCCGAGAATGAAGTTGTATGTCAAACGAATAGAGAGAGAGAAAGTGAAAGTCAGGCAGGATGACGGCACCATTATTGAAAAAGAGAAGCCTGATGGTGCGATGAAGGTTATTGTTTCGAGAATTGACGACCGTTTTCTCTACAAGCTTTTTGAGAGCGAGGTGCCTGAAATTCTCGACGGCCTTATTGTTATAAAGGGAATTGCCAGGGTGCCCGGTGAACGGGCAAAAGTCGCGGTTGAGTCGACAAGTTCGAGAATCGATCCTGTCGGTGCGAGTGTCGGGTACAGGGGGAAACGCATCCAGAGCATTGTCAAGGAGTTGAACAATGAAAATATCGATGTGATTTACTATACCGACGACCCGCAGATTTTTATCGCACGAGCGCTTCAGCCGGCCAAGATAGACCCTATGACGGTTCATGCCGATATGAAAACCCGAAAAGCCAGGGTAATGCTCAAGCCCGAACAGATAAAGTATGCCATAGGCAAGAACGGCAACAATATTCATCTTGCAGAACGACTTACCGGTTATGAAATAGATGTGTACAGGGATGTTATTGACAAATCAATGGAAGATCCCAACGATATCGATATTATCGAGTTCCGTGAAGAATTTGGTGATGACATGATCTATCAGCTTCTTGATAATGGGCTTGATACGGCGAAGAAGGTTCTCCAGGCGGATATAGAGGTAATTGAAGATGCGCTGGTTGGCCCTTCAAAGAACGAGGAGACTGCTATTTTCAACAAGGGCAGGAAAACATCCGCCAGACCGAAAGAGCGAAAGCTGAGCGAGGATGAGCGGCGTTACTGGAAGAAAATTGCGGAAAACATTTACAAAACGGTAAAAGATCAGTTCAATGAAGCTGACCTTGAGGGAATTATCGATGAAGATGATGAAAGCTCGCAGGGTGAAGAGGCGGGTGGTGTCGGCGATGATGACCGGAACAACGACAAAACAGCAGGATAACAGGTTATTTAATCCAGAGGAGGTTGTATGTCCCCTGAGGAAAAGGAGATGAAATACAAGATCAGTGATATTGCAAGAGAGCTGCAGGTCAGTCCGCAGGAGGTGCTGCTGTTTGTCAAGGAGGCTGGTGAAAAGGTGGCTTCAACATCTTCTATGGTCAAGGGGCCGATACGCGACTTGATCCTGAACCAGTTCAGTGATGAAAAAAAACTTGTGGATGAAACCCGCAAGATACGGGAGGAGAAACAGCTGCGGTTATCGCGTCTTGAGGAGCAGTCAAGAAAGACTTACGAGAAAGAACAACAACTGAAGGATATCATCAGCGGCCGCTCCGAAAGAATTTCGGCCCAGCCGAAAACAGAGCAGGAGTCTTCTTCGGAAGCAATTGAGCAGGTTGAGCAGGAAGAAGCTGTAAAGGAGCCTGAAGCTTTGGAGGCTGTTTCCGGTACAGGGGGACAGGTGGAGGTTGCTGAAAACGAGACGCCTGTAAAGGTTCAGGACGTCCCCGGCCCTGAAGCTGAGAATGGCGATGCGGAGGGACAGGTCAGTTTCGAGAGCCCGCAGAAAATCGGAGGGCTGACGGTTTTCGGAACAATAGACGTTGAGGGTGGGCCCGGTACGGAGGGCGATGTTGGAAAAAAGAAAAAACGTAAAAAGCGGTTTAAAGAGCAGGCGGATGAGCTCAAGGATGAGTTCGATATTGTAACGAGGGAAGAAGAGCCGGCACTTGAGGAGAAAGTTCATTCAGATAAAAAGTCGCTGAAAAAGGATTCTGAAAAGAGCCCGAAAGCGACAGAGGAGGCCGGTTCGACAAAACGGAAAAAAGGGAAGAAGAAAAAGAAGCCGGAAGTCGATGAAAAGACAATTGAACAGAATATTCGCAGTACTATTTCCGGTATGGACGAAGGCAGTAGCGGCGGGGCTTCAAGACAGCGGTTCCGCAAAATGCGCAAAATCGAGCGTGAAAAAGAGCAGGAAGCAGCAGAGGCAATCAGGGAGGCACAACGCAGCATCATAAGAGTAACGGAATTCGCTACTGCTCACGAGCTTGCTGATCTTATGGGTGTTACTCCGAAAGAGATTATTCAGCATTGCTTCACGATGGGTAAATTCGTGACGATCAACCAGAGGCTTGACAAGGAGACTATAGAGCTTACAGCCCTTGAGTTCGGTTTTGAAGCCGAGTTTGTTTCAGAGGTTGAAGCAACCGAGATCATTGATACGGAAGATCGGGATGAGGACGTGGAGATAAGGCCCCCTGTCGTTACGATTATGGGGCATGTTGATCACGGCAAGACCTCACTTCTGGACTATATTCGGAGCAGTAATGTCGTTGCGGGTGAATCCGGCGGCATTACGCAGCACATCGGTGCGTATGAGGTGTCGCTTGATGGTGGCCGCGAAATCACTTTCCTTGATACGCCGGGTCATGAAGCTTTTACAGCTATGCGTGCGAGAGGTGCTCAGGTCACGGATATTGTTATTCTCGTCGTATCGGCGGATGACAGCGTAATGCCACAGACGATTGAGGCCATCAATCACTCAAAAGCCGCAGAGGTACCGATTGTTGTTGCTATCAACAAGATCGACAAACCGGAAGCGAATCCTGAAAAAATAAAAACACAGCTTTCCGAGGCCGGTGTTCTTGTGGAGGACTGGGGCGGTGAGTACCAATGTCAGGAAATCTCCGCCAAGAAGGGTACCGGTATCGATGAGTTAATGGAAAAAGTGTTGACGGAAGCAGAAATCAGGGAGCTGAAAGCAAACTTTTCGAGAGATATCCCTGCCAGAGGAATTATTGTCGAGGCGGAGCTTGACAAAGGCAAGGGGGTGGTTTCGACAGTTCTTGTGCAACGCGGTTTTTTGAAAGTCGGGGACCCGTTTGTTGCGGGACATACAATGGGGCGCGTAAGAGCACTCATGGACGAAAGAGGCAAGAGGATCAGGGAAGCAGGGCCTTCCCAGCCTGTCAGCGTCCTTGGTTTTGAAGACCTTCCCCAGTCCGGAGATGAGTTTACCGTTATGCATTCCGACAGGGAGGCCAGGGAGATTGCGCAGAAACGCCAGATTATCCGTCGTGAACATGAGTTCCGGCGCAGTACCCGTGTGAAGCTTGACAGCATTGCAAGGCAAATAAAAGAGGGGCTTATGAAAGAGCTGAGTGTTATCATAAAGGCTGACACGGATGGCTCCATTCAGGCTCTTGCCGATGGGTTGATGAAAATACACAACGAGGAGGTGAAGGTACAGATTATACACCAGGGTGTAGGTCAGATAACCGAAACGGACGTTCTCCTTGCAGCGGCATCCGATGCCATTATTATCGGCTTCAGGGTCAGGCCCAACGTCAATGCAAAAAAGCTGGCTGAAAAAGAAGATCTGGATATACGCTTTTACAGCGTCATCTATCATGTTATAGAGGATATCGAACAGGCTCTCGAAGGGATGCTTTCGCCAGAGCTTCATGAAGAGGGAATAGGTTCGCTCGAGATACGTCAGGTGTTCAAAGTGCCTAAAATCGGCAATGTTGCCGGTTGCTATATGCTCGAAGGCAAAGTGTTCAGGGATTCCAGAGTACGCCTGCTTCGTGAAGGGGTTCAGATCTACGACGGCGAGCTCGATTCGCTTAAACGTTTCAAGGATGATGTAAAAGAGGTTGATGCAGGGTATGAATGCGGATTAAACCTCAAGGGGTACAGCGATATTAAAGTTGGCGATATTATCGAGGCGTACCGGATTGTTGAAAAAAAGAGAAAACTGTGATTATCCCGTACCATGTCAATTCGTACTGACAAGGTTGCATCGCTGCTGCAAAAAGAGCTGAGCTCGATTTTCGAAAAGGAGCTGCCCCGGAGAGGCCCGTTGCTTACCGTTGTGGAAGTAAGGGTGACGAATGATCTTGGTATCGCAAGAGTGTACGTCTCTGTTATCGGAGATGACGTGGAGAGGAGAGAGGCATTGCACCGGTTGCAGAACGAGAAGAAATATATCCGCAAGCTGCTTTCGTCCAGGATACGCCACCAGTTTCGCCGCATACCCGAGCTTGAATTCTACGAAGACCGTCTCTTTGAAAAAGCCAGCAGGATTGAAGAATTGCTGAAGCAGGCCCTGGATGGCCCGTCGAAGTGATGTTTTGCGAATATCACGTCCCGACTTGTAGGGACGGCGCAGGAAACGCCGCTGTATCCCGACCTGCCGGGATTTCAGCAAATGCAGCTCTTTATCAGTTGTCACTTTCACCTGACAGGCGGGTGACAAATTCACTATAAGTGCGTTATAAGAGATGGTTTTTAATCAATTTACTATTATTGAACATTCGTTGAAATGCTCAGTTTAGGTTATGCATGACAAGGACTGAACCTCTCAAGACCGGAGTAGAAGCAGTGTCAGAAAATGATACAGGTGATTTTCTACTCATAGACAAGCCTGTGGACTGGACTTCTTTTGATGTCGTGGCTAAGATTCGTAACACCTATAACGCGGTAGGGCTTCGGAGAAAAGTCGGGCATTGCGGTACACTCGATCCCCGTGCAACCGGTTTGCTTATATTGGCCACCGGAAAAAAAACGAAACAGATATCGAAACTCGAAAATCTCGACAAAATATATAAAGGGGTTATAAAGCTTGGTGTGATGACTGAGAGCCATGATACCGAGACGCCTGAATATGATGAGCGCGACGTTGCTCATCTCAACCTTGATGAAATAAAAGCGGCTGCCGCCGCTTTCGAAGGCAGGCATATGCAAAAGCCTCCTATGCATTCGGCAGTCTGGCATAAAGGGAAGCGGCTGTATGAGCTGGCGAGAAAAGGAAAATATGTTGCCGAGAGAAAAGCCCGTGAAATCTGTGTCAACAGTTTTGAAGTGCTCGCTTTTGAGCTTCCTTACGTGCATTTCAGGACAGATGTTTCCAAAGGAGCCTATATCAGGGTGTTAGCCCACGATTTTGGCCAGAAGCTGGGTGTTGGAGGATATCTGGTTTCCCTGAGAAGAATTTCAATAGGAGACTACAGCGTCTCTGATGCAAGAAGTATTTCCGATACTGTCGAAATCATTCTTGGCAAGGCAAAAGGTTCAATGGGGTAGGCGGTTTATGCGAATAGTTATCTACCAGGAGCCAAAAGTTACGGATTATCGTACCGGTAAAGAGATATCATTTCCAGAAAAGCCTTCTGCCGTCACTGTGGGATCCTATGACGGGGTGCATGCCGGCCACCGACAGATAATCGGTCAAATGGTGGAAGCTGCTTCGGCTCTTGGCCTTCGAAGCGTTGTTGTGACGTTTGAGCCGCATCCAAGACACATTGTCAACCGGGACCCCTCGGGACGTCTTAAGCTGTTGACCCTTTTGGAGGAAAAAGCAATGTTAATTGAAAGTCTCGGAGTGGAATGGCTTTTCGTTGTGAAATTCGACAGCACCTTCGCCGCACAAAGCTCCGAGTCGTTCATTCAGCGTGTATTGCTCGACAGGATAGGCGCGAAACAAGTTGTTATAGGATACGATCACGGTTTCGGAAGAGACCGAAAAGGCGGCGTGAGTACCTTGTGCCGGATGGCGGAGCAGAACCGGTTCGAACTCAAGGTTGTTGATGAGGTGCGGTTGAGCGCCGAGCATTTTTCGAGTACAAGAATTCGCGCGCTCCTTCGTGAAGGGCGTATCCGGGAAGCCAACCTTTTTCTTGGCGCCCCTTATCTGATTTCCGGGGAAGTTGTGCACGGTGCCAAAAAAGGGCGGGAAATAGGATTTCCCACGGTCAACATCCTGATCGGGAGTTCTGACAAGCTGTTGCCGAAATTCGGAGTGTATATCGCGTCAACAGTAATAGATGGTTGTGAGTTCAGGGCTATGATGAACATAGGGATCAGGCCAACTGTTGCGGCTGATTCGGCTCCGGCGGTAGAAGCATATATTCTGGGTCACTCAGGGGATTTATATGGAAAGGTGCTGACCTTTCATCTTCTTGAGAGATTACGTGATGAAATAAGGTTCGAGTCATTCGAGGCGTTGCAGGAGCAGCTGAAGAAAGATAAAAAAATGGTGGAGCAGTATCAGAAATAATGCTATATTCCCAATCCTGCGATTCTAAACAATAAATGACAGGTCATGAGTGTCACAAAAGAAATCAAGACAGATATTATCAAGGAATTTGGCGGTTCTGAGCAGAATACCGGGCAGACAGAAGTTCAGATTGCGCTTTTCAGCAAACGTATCAGTGATCTCACCGAGCATCTGAAATCTCATCCGAAAGACAAACATTCCCGTCATGGCTTGCTCAAGCTTGTGGGAAAAAGAAAAAGTTTGCTGGCATACCTGAAAAAAACCGATATCGAACGTTATCGCAAAGTTCTTGCTGATCTTGATCTTCGCAAGTAAAAGGCTTCTGCAGACCACAGCTTTCATTCAGTTCCGCCCGGGAGAATCGTCGTTTGCAAATTTAAATCTAAATTGAGCGATTGCCGAGCATGCCGGAGATGCAAGACACAGGGAACGCCGCTGTAGTGAACTACCGCAAGTTCCCTGTAACGGAGCAGATTCGCTATGATCGGCAATCCCGAAGGGTTTCAACAAATGCGGCTTTTTTTTATCAGTTTTCACTATCACCCGACAGGTGAGGATTAACCTATATACATTAGAACAGATTGTTTTTAATAAAGTTACTACTATTGAGCATTTGTTGAAACGCTCAGTTTAGGTTAAATAGTGCAGGACTATGTTGGAAAGCATGACAGGCTTTGGGAGTGCGGAGTGTGTGAGAGACGGCGTTCATGTTTTTGCGGAAGTACGTTCGGTAAATAACCGGTTTGCGGAGATAAGCATTAAACTTCCCCGCCAGTTTTCCTCGTATGAGCTTGAGGCTCGTGATCAGGTGCGTTCCTGTTTGCAGAGAGGCAAGGTTTCGGTGTTTGTTCAGATTAAGCAGGATGAAGAAAAGCAGATACCGGTTACAGTCAATCGTGAAAAAGCAAGAGCGGTAAGAGGGCTGCTTGACATTATCCGGGATGAAGCGGATATTAAAAGTCCTCCGGGTCTTGATCATATCCTGCGTTTCTCAGAGGTATTTGATTCTGACAATACGCTTCTTGAAAAAACAGAGCAGATATGGCCCCTTGTAAAAGAGACTTTGCATCAGGCTATTGAAGGAATGAAGAAAATGCGGCTTCAGGAGGGCGAGGAGCTGGCAAGGGATTGTATGGAAAGGATTGCGTCGATCAACACCGCACTGGACGAAGTCCAGGTATTGTCGCAAGGCAATCTCGCTGCTGTTCGTCAGCGTCTGGCGGAAAAAATAACCGTTCTGGCAGGAAATGATGTGGCCTACAGCAAAGAAAGGCTTGAAATGGAGCTTGTCCTTTTGTCCGACAAACTTGACATTACTGAAGAGTGTACTCGTTTTGCAAGTCATAACAAGTTTTTCATCGATGAGATGATGAACAGCGAAAGCGGGTCGGGTAGAAAACTCAATTTTTTGTTGCAGGAGCAGTTGAGGGAAGCAAATACAATCGCTTCCAAATCCCAGAATGCCGATATTTCCCAGATAATTGTGCATGTCAAGGAAGAACTGGAAAAGATTCGTGAGCAGCTTCAGAATATTGAGTAGAGAAGAACTGTTGATTTGTTGAGTTGAATTGTTTAAAGAAGCCTGAATGATTCGGTGGCGATACCATCAAGCTCTTTTTCAGGACGAGATCGTTCATCTTTGGAATAAATGCCCCATAGGAAGAGGCGTGCTGAAAGGCTGGGATTCGAAAAAGAATGGAAGATGACTGTGAAGCAGGGCAAATTAATTGTTTTTTCAGCGCCTTCCGGTACCGGAAAATCAACTGTTGCAAAGCTGGTGCTCGAGCGCATTGATGGACTGGATTTTTCAGTTTCCGCAACAACACGCACGAGACGGAAAGGGGAGGTTGATGGTAAAAATTATTATTACCTGACAAGAAAAGAGTTCGAGGATACAATCGGAAGCGGCGGTTTTATTGAGTATGAACATTTTTTCGGTAATTACTACGGGACACTGCTGGATAAGACTGAAGAGGCTGTCACTAGCGGAAAAAACCTGCTGTTTGATCTGGATGTCAAGGGAGCATTGAACCTCAAGGAACGTTTTCCTGACAGCTCTTTTTTGATTTTTCTCAAGCCCCCTTCTTTTGAAGAGCTTAAAAAAAGGCTTCGGAAAAGAGACAGCGAGGATGACAAATCGCTTGAGGAAAGGCTTGAAAGGGTCGAGTTTGAGCTTTCGCTGGCACACCGGTTTGACCGGGAAGTGGTAAACGATGTTCTTGATCGTGCGGTTGATGAAGTAACCGCGATTATTACAGAATTTCTTTCAAAAACAATAAATGCATGAAAGCATATGTCTGTTAAACCTGTTGATCTGAACAAACTGAGAGCAAGTCACGAGAATTTGTATGAGACGGTAGTTGCCATATCGAAAAGGGCTAAAGAGATTCATGAAGAAGAGCGCGCGGAGCTTGAAGATAAGTTGCTCCCTTACAAGGAGATGATCCGCAATCCAGCAAGCGAGTCGGAGTCTGACAAGGTTTTTCCCGAACAGGTTGCGATCAGCCTTGAGTTCGAGGCACGTCAGAAAACCGCTCAAAGAGCCATTAGCGAGTTTCTCCGGCAGGGGTTTGATTATACCCTCGAAGAGAAAGCGGATACACCAAAAGCACAGGATAGCGAAGAAAATGAAGTTGACGGGGATTAACCAGATCACTCTCAGGGTCAATGACGTGAGGGTTGCGGAAGATTTCTATGTGGGAGTACTTGGCATGAAGGTCGAGTATAGAGCCGGGGCCAACATTTCCTACCTGAGGGTTAAGTCGGATATGATTGTTCTTGTTAAGGCCGAAACGCCGGGCGTTCCGGAGGCCCGTGATATTCGGGTAGATCATTTCGGCTTCAGGCTTCCTACCGATGCCGAAGTTGACGGAGCCGCGGATTATCTGGAAAATCAGGGGGTACATCTCGTTACAAAACCTGCCCAGCGCAGGGAAGGAAGGGCTTTTTTTGTGATGGATCCCGACGGAAACCTTATTGAGTTCTATTCGATGAAATCCAGAGAGCTCGATGCCGCAGAAGAAATGATAGACAGCAGTTCACCCGATGAGCTTGCTGCTCGGTCCAGAAAAAAAATGGCCGAGGGAGGAGCCGTCAGAAAAACCAGAAGGAGCAGAAAATAAATATTCGCGGCTATGGATTTCAGGACTATACACAGCGTCCGGTTGCATGTTGAGGAGGAAATAGGCAGACTGCACAAGGAGATTGAAGCCTGCAAGATGCGCACAGAAGAATGTATTGGCCGGGATTCTTCAGCGGAAAAAAAAGAAGCTCTTGTCGGAATCAAAAAAGAGTTTGATTCCTGCCGTTTCCGGCTTGAAGAAATAGCAACGATGCTGGAATCGTTGGGAAAACAGAAGCTTGAGGTTGAGGGTGTTCTTTCAGAAACAGCAGCGCTGCTTGATAAAAATCTCCAGCAAGCCCCGCCGCCGGAGGAAGATCAAGGCTTCTCCGCATCTTCCATCAGTCCGCTTGCCTGATGCCTGTCCGATCATAAACCTTGAAGCAGAAGCTTTTCGGCTTCCCTGAGATGCTCCAGGGTATTGATGCCTTTAATCTCATCAGCGTTCGTTGTTTGAAAGGCACAGACCTTCTCTCCTTTTTCGAAACAAACCGAAAAAACGTCTGTGAGGTAATATTCCTGCTGGGCGTTATCGTTGGTGATCTGCTTCAGAGAGCTGAAAAGCGTGTCTGCCCTGAAAACATACACACCGGAATTAATCTCGTTTACAAGCAACTCTTCAGGTGAGGCGTCTTTCTGTTCGACAATTCTGGAGACAGTGTTGCTGCTACCGTGACGGATGATCCTGCCGTACCCTGATGGATTATTGAGGCAGGCTGTCAGTACTGTTGCGGCAGCATTCTCCCTGCGGTGCCGGTCAATGAGGCTTCTGAGCGTTGAGATATTTACAAGGGGAGCGTCTCCCGAGAG
>JAKSDB010000430.1 GCA_022360415.1 Chlorobiales bacterium | reverse complement strand
CTGTTTGAAAGCCTGGTTTGCCTGGAACATGTTGCCGCCGCCAATCGATCCCCCTATACACATCAAAGCGAAGAAAAAGGCAAGGGCTTTTCCTATCCATGGGAATCCTTTTTCTGCGAACCCTCTGCTGAGATAATACATTGGGCCGCCCGACACAGAACCGTCTTTATTGATCTTCCGGTATTTCACCCCGAGCGTGCATTCAACGAATTTCAGCGACATGCCTACCAGGCCGCCCATAATCATCCAGAAGGTAGCTCCAGGACCTCCCAGACTTATGGCAACGGCAACCCCGGCTATATTACCCAGTCCCACCGTTGCCGAAAGTGCTGCCGTGAGAGCCTGAAAATGAGACACCTCTCCTTTCTGTTTCCCAGGCGCATCATAGATGCCCCGGACAAGGTCTATTGCGTGGCGGAAACCGCGAATATTGACAAACCATAAAAAAAGTGTTGCCGCAACTGCCGCGATAATCAGCCAGATCACAACAATCGGCATCATGTTACCTCCCCCTACAGGAACCGGAAAGAACACTATCCCAAACATAAAATCCGTAACCGGAGTCATTGCCTCATTGATAAGCTGGTCAATGCTTGCAGTCCCGGCATTTTGAGCATGAAGCGCGGAAGGAAGGAACCATATGCCGGTCGATCCGGCAAGAGAGGAGAATATTTTCTTCATAACGAACAGAGCCGATGTTAGATCTGACTTAACCCGGCTCATATCACCAGAATTGTCAGCCAGCAGACAAGATCAAAACATTGAATATATAAAGAAAAAAGCAGGAAATAGTTTTTGGATAATTACACAAAGGTGTATACATTTGTATCCCGTCAGCGAGAGGAGCTGTAGCTCAGTTTGGTTAGAGCGCCTGCCTGTCACGCAGGAGGCCGCGGGTTCGAGTCCCGTCAGCTCCGCCAACCCTTTCTCTTTATTTCGATCTTTCAGCCGATTTCTGCCTTTCCTGAACCGCCTGTTGAAGAAAATGCCTGCCTACTGCTTTCAGTCAGTTTTCCGGCTTTTAACCGCTACCTCTACTCCTTTTTCCTTTTATCCTTGAGATAGATTGATTTCGAATGGCCGTCGGATGCAGTGCGCTCATCGAGTTCGAACAGCCTGGTTGCTTTTACCAGCTCACCAAGCTTCCCGTACCCGTAGTTTCTCGGGTCGAATTCAGGTGACTGTTTGGCAATAGTGCCTCCTACAGTCGCAAGATGAGCCCATCCGCTCTCATCAGAGGCTGAATCAACGGCATTTCTCAGAAGACGTACCAGCCTGGTGTCTTTTTTCAGCTCTGCAGTTGATTTTTTTGCAATGGCATCGCTCTCATTGGCTTTTGCCCGCAGCACCTCGGTATAAATGAACTTGTCACAGGCGGAGACAAATGCCGAAGGGGTCTTTTTTTCACCGAAACCATAGACCAGAAGCCCTGATTCCCGTATTCTCGATGCAAGCTTCGTAAAGTCGCTGTCGCTCGACACAACGCAGAAACCATCGAAGTTGCCTGAATAGAGCAGGTCCATCGCATCGATTATCATGGCGCTGTCGGTCGCGTTTTTCCCTCTGGTATAGCCGAACTGCTGAATCGGCTGAACGGAATGCTCCAGCAGCACCTCTTTCCATCCTCTGAGTGCCTGGGAGGTCCAGTCCCCGTAAATCCTTTTGACGCTTGCTATGCCGTACTTGGCGATTTCCGCAAGCAATCCGTCGATAATCGAGGCCTGTGTGTTGTCAGCGTCGATAAGTACCGCAAGTTTCTGGGTTTTCTCGGAAGCCATTGTTTGTCCTGAAGTTACAGTTTTAATCCGGATACTGTTACATAGTAACACCCG
>JAKSDB010000208.1 GCA_022360415.1 Chlorobiales bacterium | reverse complement strand
TGCTTCTTCAATCGCAATATCAATAAAGTCATAGGGATTATTCATTATTCCTTTTTTCACTTTCATATCCAACATTATTTATTATCTGTACTACAGATTCCCTGAGAATTTTATAAAACTTACAACATTTTCACTTTATGCTCAAACAAACGTCTGAATTTAATGCCCGTAACAGCATACTATACTATTAGCATACCTATGCGACTAGCGAAAAGTCATGAGGACTGGTAGGTATTACAGGCAAGAGATGCTATAACGTTATGGGCATATCTATTTCGGACGGGAGATACGAAAAAAAGCCCTGCTCTCTGTGCAGGGCTTTTCACTTTGTTCAGAAGTCCGAATCTCGGCGAATGTATCCCCCGGGAAACAAACCGGATGTTCTGCCGTCGTGAGCGGTTCGAGTGCAAGGCGGATGGATGGGTTGGGCAGAAAACGGTTTTAGGAACAGCCCGTGGTCATTCCACAATCCTCACAAACCTTGCAGGTTCCGTTCTGGCGGACTCTCATGGAGCCGCAGTTTTCACACTGCTCACCTGAATACCCCTGGACCTTGGCCTGAATTACCTGGGTCTCGACAGTTCCGGAAGGTTCGGCTTCCGCTTTCGCGGCAGTTACACCGAGCTTACCGGAAGTCGGGGCAATATCGGCAACAGGTGCCTCCGGCGCGGCATGGCCGTTTCCCTCTCCGTCTTTCTCCCCTTGATCCGCATCCTCCGATGATATTTCGTCAACTGCCTTGACATGGATAAAGTCTTTCCGTCCGAGATAATCGTAGCCGATGGAGCGGAAAACATAATCGAGAATGGAGGTGGCGTTCTTGATAACGTTATGGCCCTGCACCATACCCGCAGGCTCAAATCGTGTAAAGGTAAAGCTGTCCACCAGTTCTTCCAGAGGCATCCCGTACTGAAGCGCTTTGGACGCAAGCACGGCAAAACAGTTAAGAAGCCCTTTGAACGACGCCCCTTCCTTGTACATGTCGATAAATATCTCACCGAGAGAGCCGTCTTCGTATTCACCTGTTCTCAAAAAAACCTTGTGTGAACTGACATACGCTTCCCGAATGTATCCCTTTCTACGCTTCGGCAGCATGCGCCGTTCCGAACGGTGGTAGACTCTTTCCACGATCCGTTCCTGTAACTCCTTCGGCCCTTTGGTTTCGTCGAGGTCGTCTTCGGTCCCAAGCATGATCACCTCATCAAGATCGTCGTAACTGCTGATGTTAAGGGGCTGAGAAAGCTTCGAGCCGTCACGGTAAATGGTTATCGCCTTGATCATGTGCTGCCAGGCGGAAAAACAGACTTCGGCAATTTCCTGGGTGGTTGCCGTCGCAGGCATATTGACGGTCTTTGATATAGCGCCGGAAATAAACGGCTGCACAGCCGACATCATGCGAACATGTGCCATATGATTGATGTACCGCTGACCTTTACTGCCGCATTTGCCTGCGCAGTCAAAAACCGGCAGATGCTCCAGCTTCAGGTGCGGGGCTCCTTCAACGGTCATTGTACCGCAAACGTAATCGTTAGCGGCTTCATAATCCGCCTTTGAAGCGCCGAGTGCCTCAAGCATGTTGAAGTTCTGGTCATTGAGCTGTTCCTCGGTGAAACCCAGTGACTCACAGAATTCTTCTCCGAGAATCCACTTGTTGAAGGCAAACCGGATATCGAAAACGTTGTCGAGCTGGGCTTCGAGAGCCTCTATCTTGTCCTCGGTAAACCCCTTGTTCTTCAGCCACTGGCGGTTGATGGTTGGACAACCGGTCAAGGTGCCGTGCCCTTTGCAGTATTTTTCAATATCCTCTATCTGCTTCCCGCTGTATTGAAGCCTTTCGAGCGCTTTGTGCACCGACTGGTTGACAATCTTGAAATAGCCGCCGCCGGCAAGCTTTTTGAACTTGACAATCGCGAACTCGGGCTCAACGCCGGTCGTATCACAGTCCATGACCAGACCTATGGTTCCGGTTGGTGCGATAACACTCACCTGGGCGTTTCTGTAACCATGTTTCTCACCCATATTGAGCGCCTCGTCCCATACCTTTCCGGCTTGTTCGAACAGATAGGTTGGGCAATACTCGGAATCAATCCCGCGAGGCTTGACCATAAGGCCCTCGTAGTCGTCTTCCGACATGTTGTGAGCCGCCCTTCGGTGGTTCCTTATAACCCGCAGCATATCTTCAGCGTTTTCCCCGTAACGCGCAAAGGGCCCCAGATCTTTTGCCAGTTCCGCGGAGGCTTTGTATGCTTCGCCGGTTATCAAAGCAGATATCGCACCTGCAATTGCCAGCGCTTTGGGTGAGTCATAGGGAATTCCCATTATCATGAGAATGGTGCCGAGGTTGGCAAAACCGAGGCCGAGCGTTCTGAATTCATAGCTCAGACGAGCAATGTCCCTTGAGGGAAAGTGTGCCATGAGAACCGAAATTTCCAGTACGACAGTCCAGAGCCGTGCCGCATGCTGCAGTTCATCTACTTTAATCGTCCCCTTTTTTTCATCCAGAAAACGCCCGAGGTTCAGGCTGGCCAGATTACAGGCCGAATCATCCAGAAACATATACTCCGAACAGGGATTGCTCGCGTTGATACGTCCGCTTTTTGGAGCTGTATGCCACTCATTGATGGATGTGTCGAACTGAAGGCCGGGATCGGCACATTTCCAGGCGCTCAATACGATTTTATCCCATAGGTCGCGCGCCCTGATCGACTTCGCGTGTTTACCACTCGTCCTCTCTTTCAGCTCCCAGAACTCGTCGTTTTCAACGGCTTTCATGAAAGTATTCGTCACCCTGACGGTGTTGTTCGAATTCTGGCCAGCAACCGTCTGGTAAGCTTCGGATTCATAGTGCGTGTTGTACTCGTCGAAGTCGAGCGACGTAAACCCCTGGTCGACAAGCGAAAGGACCCTTACGATATAGTTCATCGGAACACCCCGGCCAACGGCGTTTTTAACAAGGATGTTCAGCTTTTCATTTTTATGCCGGTCACTGCCGTTTTCTATCGCCTCATCGACAATCGCCTTGAGAAAGCTGGAGCAAATCCTCGAACCGGCGACCAGAGAAGCAACCTTATCCTCTTCCCTTGCTTTCCATTCTATAAACTGTTCGATATCGGGATGATCGATATCGACAATAACCATTTTAGCTGCCCGCCGCGTCGTACCTCCGGATTTTATCGCACCGGCGGCAGAGTCAAAAATCTTGAGGAAACTCATCAGCCCGGAAGAGCTGCCTCCTCCGCTGAGCTTTTCCCCTGACGAACGAAGATTTGAAAAGTTTGTTCCCGAACCGCTGCCGAATTTGAAAACCCTCGCTTCACGCATGGCAAGATCGAAAATCCCGCCATCGTTCACCAGGTCATCCTTGACCGACTGGATAAAACATGCGTGCGCCTGGGGCCTTGAATAGGCGTCTTTCGATTCCTTCGTTTCACCGCTCTTGCTGTCGACGTAAAAGTGCCCCTGTGCCGGTCCCTCTATACCGTACGCATACTTGAGGCCCGTATTGAACCACTGAGGCGAGTTGGGAGCTCCCATTTGCCCGATCAGCATGTAAGCCACCTCGTCATAAAAAGCCTGTGCATCCTCCTTCGTATCGAAATACTTGTGCTTTTCACCCCACTCTTTCCAGCAGCCGACAAGGCGGTGCACAACCTGCTTGATCGAATGTTCACTGCCTGTAACAGGCTGTCCTTTTTCATCCAGCACAACATTGCCCTTCCCATCCCGCTGTGTGACTCCTGTTTTTCTGAAATATTTTTGCGCAAGAATATCAGCAGCAACCTGAGACCACTCTTTCGGTACCTCGACATCATTCATTTCAAACACCTTCGACCCATCGGGATTGCGAAGCAAGGACGAACGTTTCGTGTACTCGAACATCGTGTAAACATCACGATCTTTCGTGGTAAAGCGGCGGGAAATTTTCATTGCGGGATATCTTTAGAAATAATGAGCAAGCCAAGCCTCTAACCTGTTCTATTAAAGCCTCTTATAAAAGTCAACCCCGGTATCGGGCAACGATAGTGGGGGTTGAAAAATAATATAAGCCAGTTCTGCGGTAAATAACAAGCAGATAAAACTGTAGGTTCCACCGAGGCCCACAACGTCCTGCCTCATAAGAACCCGCGGGATCATAAAAAAAAGCCTCCCCTGGCCGGCAGGGGAGGCTTTTGAGAAAGACCCGCTTGTTGTGGTTCTTTCTTATCAGATCGCGTCGATGACAGCGTTAAGCGTCGGGCTCGGACGCATTGCTTTCGATGCTTTCTCGTCGTCGGGCATGAAGTAACCGCCGAGTTCGACCGGAGAGCCCTGCGCTCCATTGAGCTCATCGATGATCGCCTGCTCTTTGTTCTCAAGCTCTTCGGCAACCTTTGTAAACTTCGCCTTGAGCTCCTGATCCTTGCTCTGGTCGGCAAGGGCTCTGGCCCAGTACATGGCAAAGTAGAAGTGGCTTCCGCGGTTGTCAAGCTCGTTGACCCTGCGTGAAGGCGACTTGCCTTCCTCAAGATACCGACCGACAGCCTGGTCAACCGTCTCCGCAAGAACTTTTGCTTTCTCATTATCGAAGGTATTGCCCAGATGTTCGAACGAAACGCCAAGCGCCAGCATCTCGCCGAGCGAGTCCCATCTCAGATGCCCTTCGTTAACAAACTGCTGTACGTGCTTCGGAGCGGAACCGCCTGCACCGGTTTCGAACAAACCGCCGCCGTTCATCAAGGGCACGATAGAAAGCATTTTTGCGCTGGTGCCAAGTTCGAGAATCGGAAACAAGTCGGTAAGATAGTCCCTCAGCACGTTGCCTGTTGCCGAAATGGTGTCTTTACCCTGCCTGATCCGTTCGAGAGAGAACCGCATGGCCTCGACCGGCGACAAGATCCTGATATCGAGACCGGCGGTATCGTGGTCCCTGAGGTAATTGTTGACTTTTTCGATCAACTGGATATGGTGTGATCTTTCCTTGTCCAGCCAGAACACCGCCGGAGCACCGGTGGCCTTTGCTCTGCTGACGGCAAGTTTTACCCAGTCGCGGATCGCGGCATCCTTGACCTGGCACATTCTGAAAATGTCTCTTGGCTCGACACTTTGCTCAAGCATCGCGTTGCCTCTGGCATCGACCACCCGGATAGTGCCGTTGCCGGGAGCCTCGAAAGTTTTATCGTGTGAACCGTACTCCTCGGCTTTCTGAGCCATAAGACCGACATTCGACACGCTGCCCATGGTCGATACATCGTATGCGCCGTTTTTCTGACAATCCTTGACCATTTCCTGGTACATGGTTGCATAGGATCGGTCGGGAATCATGGCTTTGGTTTCATGAAGTTCGCCGTCAGGACCCCACATTTTACCGCCGTCACGGATAACGACCGGCATGGATGCATCGATGATGATATCGTTCGGCACATGCAGGTTCGTGATCCCCTTGTCGGAATCGACCATCGCAAGAGCCGGACGGTTCTTGTATACCTCCTGAATGTCGGCTTCGATTTTCGCCCGTTTTTCTTCAGGAAGAGACTGGATTTTTGCATAGACATCGCCAAGACCGTTGTTGACATTGACACCAAGCTCGCCAAGCACATCCCCATGCTTGTCAAAAACATCCTTGTAGAATACCGATACGGCATGACCGAACATGATCGGATCAGATACTTTCATCATCGTTGCTTTCAGGTGCAACGACAAAAGCAATCCGTTATTTTTCGCATCATCGATCTGATCTGCGATATACTCACGCAGTCTGCGGGCATTCATACGGGAGGTGTCTACAACTTCACCTTCCTGCAATGCAATGTTTTCCTTCAGAACCGTGACGCTCCCATCGTTATCGACATACTCGATGCGGACCTCGGTTGCCCCGTTCATGGTTGCAGACTTCTCACTGGCGTAGAAATCCCCACCGTCCATGTGAGCCACATGTGCCTTTGAACCTTCTTCCCATGCTCTCAGGCGATGCGGGTTGTTTTTTGCATACTGCTTGACCGAAGCGGCGGCTCTTCTGTCGGAGTTTCCTTCACGCAGTACAGGGTTCACTGCACTTCCAAGCACTTTTGCAAAACGTGCTCTGAGCTCTTTTTCGGCATCGGTTTTGGGATCTTCAGGAAAACCGGGAATGTCGTACCCTTTTTCCTGCAATTCCTTGATAGCCGCCTGAAGCTGGGGAATCGATGCACTGATGTTGGGAAGCTTGATGATGTTGGCTTCACGGGTTTTCGCCAACTCGCCAAGCGCAGTCAGGTTATCGGGAATACGCTGCTCTTCGGTAAGATTTTCAGGG
>JAKSDB010000435.1 GCA_022360415.1 Chlorobiales bacterium | reverse complement strand
GGAGGCTGTTGACGGTCTTGATATTGATATTCTCGTTCTTGACCGGCCGAACCCTCTGGGAGGAAAAACCGTTGAAGGACCTCTGCCCGACCCGGCATATCGCTCATTTGTCGGAGTGCTTCCGGTGCCTCCCCGTCATGGAATGACAGCAGGAGAAGCTGCACGGCTGTACCTCGATCACAGAAAACTTGACGTGAACCTCCATGTTGTTGCCATGGAGGGCTGGCAACGCACGATGCATTTTCCTCAAACAGGGCTTCAGTGGGTGTCTCCCTCGCCGAACATGCCGACATGGGAAACAGCCCTGGTCTATCCGGGCATGTGCCTTTTCGAAGGCTTGAATGTATCGGAAGGCAGAGGAACAACAACCCCGTTCCTGCACATCGGGGCTCCGTTCATTGAACCCGAAACCGTTGCAGCAGAACTTGCAATGCTTGACATCGAAGGAGTCCTTTTCCGCCCAACCTATTTTAAACCCTCATTCCACAAGTACAAGGACGAAGTTATCGGCGCCCTTTTCCTTCATGTCACCGACCGGAACCTTTTTTGCCCTTTCACAACCGGTATAGCTATTACAACAGTACTCCATGAGCTGTACCCTGGAAAACTTCGTTTTCTTCGCGAGGTATATGAATTCAATGACCGGCACCCTGCTTTTGATCTTTTATGCGGAAGCAGCAAACTGAGAAACATGATTGAAAACAAACGGTCGTTCGAAGAGATCAGGAAATCATGGACAACCGATGAGGATGGCTTCCTGTCTATCAAACAGAACTACCACCTTTATAAATAAACACCTGAATTAAGCGTTTTAAACAATCGCTCAATTCAGGCAATACCTTTCCTTCATGGAAAACAGCAGTCCGGCAATGCAAACCCTCGACCTGGCCATTATCATAGGTTTCCTGGTTGCAATGGCCGGTTACGGAATCTGGCAAGGCCGTAGTAATCGTACAACCGGTGACTACTTCCTCGGCGGACGAAACCTTCCCTGGATCGTTGCCATGTTTTCCATTGTCGCGACCGAAACATCGGTACTCACGTTTGTCAGCGTCCCCGGTATCGCCTATCGGGGTGACTGGACCTTTCTGCAGCTTGCGCTTGGTTATATTTTCGGCCGGATACTGGTCAGCGCGGTTCTTCTCCCCGTTTATTTCCGTGAGGGGGTTGATTCCATTTACCAGGTAATCGGGAGGCGTTTCGGTTCTTCTATGCAGAAACTTGCCTCGACGGTTTTTTTGGTAACCAGGATTCTCGCAGACGGCGTGCGGTTTCTTGCAACTGCAGTTGTAGTAGAAGTGGTTACCGGCTGGCCCCTCAGCGTTTCAGTGCTGATTATCGGTATCGTCACCCTGATCTACACGCTTGCAGGAGGAATAAGGACAATCGTCTGGATCGACAGCATACAGTTTGTCCTCTATCTTTTCGGAGGAATTATTACGATTGCATTTATCGCCGCAAACCTCGATACCGGTTTGCCCGAAGCCCTGGGAGTCCTTGCGGAAAAAGGAAAGATGAAAATCATCAATCACGACTGGCGCCTCTTTTCCGAGCCCTGGGCATTTTTCAGTGCTTTTACAGGCGGCATACTTCTCTCATTTGCCTCTCATGGGGTTGACTACATGATGGTGCAACGAGTGCTCGGCTGCAAAAACCTGAACGCAGCAAAGAAAGCCATGATCGGCAGTGGCATCTTCGTTTTACTGCAGTTTATGGTATTCCTGCTTGCCGGATCGCTTATCTATCTTTTTCTCGGAGACGTTCAGGTTGAAAAAGACAGGGAATTTGCTTCTTTCATTGTCAACCACCTGCCTGTCGGCCTTAAGGGCCTGCTGCTTGCCGGTGTACTCTCGGCAGCAATGTCCACCCTCAGCTCTTCGATCAACTCCCTTGCGTCATCGACGGTAACTGACCTGTTGGGCGGCAAAGCTTCCCTTGGCGACTCAAGGCTGATCAGTTTTGCCTGGGCAACGATCCTTATCAGTATTGCCCTGGTTTTTGATGAAAGCGACAGTGCGATTGTTGTGCTGGGTCTTAAAATTGCATCGTTCACCTACGGTGGCCTGCTCGGCCTGTTCCTCCTGTCGGGAAGCGGCAAACACTTTCACACATGGAGCCTTGCGGCGGGACTGCTTGCCGGAATGACCTCGGTCTTTGCCCTCGAATATACCGGCACCGCATGGACCTGGTATATCGCTTTTTCAGTAATGGTGAACATTACGGTTGCCTGGTTTGTCGAAAGCCTTCTGCCAGAGAAAAACCGACGCAGCCTTAACACCGGTAAACCTGCCTGGTTTAAACGCAGATTATAAGGCCCAACAAAAGCTTTGCTTCTCATGTATTATTTCCCTAAATTTTC
>JAKSDB010000429.1 GCA_022360415.1 Chlorobiales bacterium | reverse complement strand
GCCGGTTTTTTCACCGAACCCGAAGCGCCTGATATAGTCGTAGTAGGTTTTTTCCCCGAGGGCCATCGCTGTTTTTGCCGCAACGATGTTGCTTGAATGCACCATTGCCTCCCTGAAGGTCATGCGCTCGAACTTTTCATGGTCCCTTATCGTTCGCCGGTGTACCACATATACTCCGTTATGGGCATCCATTATGTCCTTCGCTTCCCGGTGAAGTACTTCGGTTGCAGCTGCCGCCATAACGATTTTAACAGTCGATCCCGGTTCAAAAGCGTCGGTTATTGCCCTGTTTCTCGCTTTTTCAGGGCGATAGTTGCTCCGGTTGTTCATGTTGAATGCCGGGTAATTTGCCATGGCAAGTATTTCGCCCGTTTCGACATCCATGACAATCCCTGTTGCTGCCGCAGCCCTGTGCTTTTCGACTGCCAGTCGCAGCTCATCCTCGACAATCGACTGAATATCGGCTTCGATCGTCAACTGAATGCTCAAGCCCTCCAGCGCATCGATCTGCTCTTCTCCTGCGGCGAGAAAGCGCTCTCCGGTTGCGGACTGTTGAAAAACCTTGATGCCGTCCCGCCCCCTGAGTTCGTCATGAAACTTTTTTTCAAGGCCGCTGATCCCCCGGTTATCCCTGTCTGTTAAACCGATAACCTGTGAGGCGATGTTGAGGTAGTAGCGCTGCTGCTCCTTTTTGTAACCGACTCCCGGGATCTTTTCCTCCGTCAGTTCCTGTGCCATGGCGATCGGTACGGATCGTTCCATCCATACATAACGGTTTTTTTTCTGAAGCTTGCGGCTGTAGTAGCTTTTGCTTTTGCCGAAATGGCGGGCAAACAGTGCGGCCACATCCGATACCCTGTTAACGGTATCGGATTTCCCCTTGATCCTGACCGGAGTGTTACGGACGCGGTAAGGGTCTGCATGAAAGGATATTTTCTGTATGCTTTCGGCGAGCAATTTTCCCGAACGATCTACAATCTTCCCTCTTTTCGCCTTTTCGATCATTTCCCTTTCATGCTGCCTCGAGGCCATTATTTTGTATTTCTGAACATCGACAACCTGGACGCTCAGCAGCCTGATAACGATGAAGGCGAGCAACAGGGCGAACATCAGGACAACTGTGCCGAGGCGCCATCCGAATTCTCTGCCGGGCTCCCCGCCGGCTCTGGCCGAGTCATGCTCTCTCTTCATGGTAGCGGTATCCTTCAGTCATTCAGAGCCGATTATTACCGCCGGCTCTATCCGGGCCTTGAGTCCGATCTCTCCGGCCTTTTTCGAGATGTTGTCAATCGCAAGGATTTCCTGCAACTCAAGCTCAAGGGCCGCGTTAATGCTTTTGCTGACAGCGATGTTTTCACGCAGGCGTTCATTCTCCATCGAGAGCGAGTTTATTGTCAGCAGATTATTGATATAGAAGACCAGAAGCACAGTTCCGATGATAATGATTGCAAAGGTACGCAAGCGAAGCAGAGAGCCAAAATTGAAACGCTTTTCAGATTTCTGCCATGCATTTCCTTTTTCTACGGTCCAGGGCCAGGCGGGCTTTTCATGCATAACGGGAACATGCCTCCTCTCTCCTGTTCCTACAAAAGCGGATGTCGGGGGCCGAAGCCTCAACGTCGCACCTTTCATTGTGGAAACAATATGCCCGAATAAATCCTGTTGTTCAGCAGTGTATTTCACCCTCTCCTCCGGTCTGTTACTTCTTTTCAATTACCCTGAGCTTCGCGCTTCTCGCCCGTGAGTTCTCGTCAATCTCTTCCTTCGTTGCCGTAAGCGGCTTCCCGGTTACGACGCGAAAATTCGCCCTTTGCAGCGGCTCCCGCAACGCTACCCCTTTCGGCCCCCAGTCATCCGCCGCGATCTCCCTGAAAAACCGTTTAACCATCCTGTCTTCAATCGAGTGATAACTGATGACAGCCATCCTTCCCAGGGGGGCAAGCATACCTGCACCTTCGCGTAAAGCATTTTCCAGTGCGCCGGTCTCGTCATTTACCGCTATCCTCAATGCCTGAAAAACCCTCGCAAGCGACTTTATCTGAGGGTCTTTTCCCCTGACGACGTTTCTGACTATTGCCGCGAGGTCCTGCGTATCCGTTATAGTGCCTTTTTCCCTGCGCCACGCACATATCGCCCCGGCAATCTTCCGGCTTTTCTGCTCCTCGCCAAACCTGAAGAGGATCTCGGCAAGCTCCCGCTCATCGAGTTTGTTGACAATATCCTCCGCCCGTTTGTCGCCATCCGGCGCCATTCTCATATCAAGGGGACCGGGACGAAGATAGCTGAACCCCCGCTCCGGGGTATCGATTTGAAAGGAAGAAACACCGAGGTCCAGCAAAATACCTGCAACCGGCTTCGAAATCCGACAGCTTTCCCTGAGACTGTTCACTACAGAGGCGATCTCCCGAAAATTACCCCGGACAAGCTTTGCGGTTGCGCGATATGCCGCAAGTTTCTTTTCGGCTTCCTCGATCGCATTACGATCCTGATCGATACCTATAAGGAAAGAGCCTCTTTCAAAACTCCTGTCCCGCAAAGCCTGAAGAATTGCGAGCGAATGCCCGCCGCCTCCAAGCGTACCGTCGACATACAATCCTTCCCTTCTGACCAGTAATGCAACAATTTCGCGCACCATCACCGGGCGGTGATACGCATCTTTATCCATTTGCGCTAAAAATATCTGGCTGCCAGTACCTGAAATCTCGAGCTGTTTTTCCTGAGCACCGACGACAATTTTTCAGGAGACCAGAGTATCATCTTCACATTTGCCCCTATCACAACAACATCCTTTGTGATACCTGCGTGCTGCATGAAGTCTTTCGGCAGGGCGATCCTGCCATGCCGGTCCATCTCGACACTGTCGAGGCTTTCATACATAAGGGTTTTCAACATTCTTTCATCAGGGTTGAAGTCGGAAAGTCCGGAAAGACTCTTTTCCTTTTCCGCCCAGACTTCAGGCTCGTAAAGCTCCAGCGAACCGTCTACGGCTTTCATGACGTAGAGAAAAACCGAATCGGGCGACGCTTCATTTTTCGTGCCCGCCTGCAAAGATTCAAAACGCTTCCTGAACCGTGCAGGTATCATAAGACGGCCTTTCGCGTCAATTGCATGCTGTTCTTTGCCAATAAAGCCTGCCATGCGATGCACATTTCTTCCCAATTTTTACCACTATCCACCACTTTAAATGTAAAAAAAAGCCCGTGAGAAAAAAAATCGGCGCCGGTCACCATGAAAAAACAGTATTACAAACCGCCGAACGCCAATTTGTGCGTCATCTGAACAACTTTTCTTATTATTAATACTGTAAACGGCGAATGGGAGCCGCACAAGGGTGATACAACAGGCCGATGCAGGTGGAAAGGGCAGTGCTTTACCGTTATGTATGACAACAGTTTTCAGAGAATTTATCATTGACGGCTACAACCTTCTTTACAAGCTGTTTCCCGATAAGCGGCAACGCACGCTCCAGGAAAAGCGCGAAGAGGCAGAGTCGCTTTTGCTCGGGTTCCGGCAATCGGAACGGGTAAAAGTTACTGTAGTCTATGATGGCAGGCTCCCCCGGGGGGCATTGAGGGAAGAGGGTGCCCTGAACAGGGTTTTCACGTCGCAGGGATATTCGGCAGATGAATGGGTCATCGATTATCTGAAATCTTTGGGAAGCAGGTCCCGAATGTTTACTATTGTGTCCTCCGACCGTTTCATCTGTCGGCACGCTACAGCGTACGGAGCGTCATACATGCTTTCGGAGCATTTCATCGAACGGCTTTTCGTCGGGAAAAAAAAGAAAGACAGGCAGAAAGAAAGCGGAAATATCCGGAAAAAATTCGGCAGCGACCGGCTCAGCCAGAAAGAAGTCGACCAATGGCTGGTACTTTTCGGTGAAACGAAAGATTAAAAGCAAAACCGGAAGATCCGCCTTATTTTAATATTTTACCAGTAAAGAGGTTTCATACTCAAGATTGCATGCACCATGTCTGACAACAACGCCAATAGGGAT
>JAKSDB010000029.1 GCA_022360415.1 Chlorobiales bacterium | reverse complement strand
GGCGAACTCGATATCGGTCATGATGGTAGCCGGGTTGCTGTTCACCAGAATAACCCTGTAACCTTCATCCTTGAGCACCTTGCAGGCCTGGGTTCCAGAGTAATCAAATTCACATGCCTGGCCGATCACAATCGGGCCGGCACCTATAACCAGAATCGATTTGATATCTTCCCGTTTTGGCACTTTTCTTTTCGTTTTATGCTTTTCTAACGATAACGAGGGTAATGTACAAAAATCACCCTATAATCCTTATCAACAAGGCATTCCATCTGCCTCATATTCTTCTACTGACATAGTACGGGCGCATACATGGATGCGCCCCTACAGTTTCACAAATCAACGGATCAACAGTTCCAAACCTCCGGCTTTCGAACCCTTTCTTCCAGCTCCTTCCCTCCCGCTACCCGGTGACACCACTTATTCCACTATCCTGATAGCCTCCTGGTGAAATCCCCCTTCATCCCGGCGATACCAGGAAGTAACGGACGAAGGCTGCATATTCTCTATCGAAATGATGATCATGGAATGTCCCGGTCTGGCAAAGTCGATATCGCTGTTTGAAGGCACGGCCGCCAAGTCAATGTGGGAATGATACGAGCCGACAATCTCGAACCCGAGACTTGCCGCCTCCCTTTCAATATCGATGTATTCGGAAAAGGAAATCTCAAACCCATGCTCTCTGCCGCTATACAGTACATTTGCACATGGTGCAATCTCATACACTACGTTTTCATACTCTCCTTTATGAGTCGGTTGCCGTACTCCTGCAAGAAGACCGCAACATTCATAGGGTATGTCCCTCAAAGCATGTTCCTGTATTATCTCGAATTGGCGACGTCGTAACTGCATCCTTACATTGAACGTTCCAGATTATGCCCTGCTGCTGTAATTCCTTAAAAAATCATATCTCTGCCGACCGCTTTAGGAAAGTGCTTTCGCTCCGATGTCGCGGCGGTAATATACGCCCTCAAACTCCACGTACCCAACCGCCCGGTAAGCGAGGTCGATGCTCCTTTTCAAAGATGAGGCCACAGCTGTGACAGAAAGCACCCTTCCTCCCGAAGTGACCAGTTTCCGACCGTCAAAAGAGGTGCCCGCGTGAAAAAGCATGACATTGTCCATCTCCTCCAGTTCCTGTCCGATCGAGATCTCCCGTCCTTTTTCATAACTGCCGGGATACCCTTCGGATGCGAGAACCACGGTTGTCGCCGCTCCCGCTTTCATGTCGAAAGAAACCTCGTTGAGCGTACCCTCAAGGCTCGCCTCGAGCACACTGATCAAATCGCTTTCAAGCAAAGGAAGCACGACCTGGGCTTCGGGGTCTCCCAGACGGGCATTGTACTCCACAACCGAAGGCTCGCCGTTCTCTATCATCAGACCGATATACAAAAAGCCGGTATATGGCATCCCCTCCTTTCGCATGCCTTCAAGGGTTGGAACAACAATACGCTCCTCGACTTTTTTCAGCACCTCTCCGCTGACAAGCGGCGCAGGGGCATACGCCCCCATACCACCTGTATTTTTCCCTGTATCGCCTTCCCCTACGCGTTTGTGGTCCTGCGAAGGCAGAAAGAATAGGTAGTCGGCCCCATCGGTCACGACAAACACGCTCGCCTCTTCTCCTTTGAGAAACGATTCGATGACCACCTCATCGGCAGCTTCGCCGAAAATCCTCTTTTCAAACAGGTCATCAATCGCGTCAACGGCGTCATCACATGTTTCTGCGACAATTACCCCTTTGCCGGCTGCAAGGCCGCTGGCCTTGATAACCTGGGGAAATACCGATGTCTGCTCCAGAAATTCTTTTGCTGTACCGTAATCCCTGAAAACTTCATATGAGGCTGTAGGAATGCCGTTACGGCGCATGAACTCTTTTGCGAAAACCTTGCTGGTCTCAAGTTGCGCGGCCTGTTTCGTCGGGCCGAAAACCTTTCTGCCCGCGTCCCTGAACGCATCGACAATACCTGCCTCGAGCGGCTGCTCCGGGCCGACAATGGTCAGATCGATCTGTTCATTGACGGCGAACCGCAGAAGACCCTCAATGTCTGCGGCAGGAAGAGGAACATTTTCGACCTTGCCGCCCATCATTGCCGTCCCCCCGTTTCCCGGAGCGACGTAGACTTTTGAAACTTTTTCACTGCGAACCACCGCCCAGGCAAGTGCATGTTCTCTGCCTCCCCCGCCGACAATCAGTACTTTCATGGTAACCGGTTTGCATGTCCTTGAGTTAACGCAACCAAACTATATAATGCAGGCATGGTAAAAAACAAACAAAAAAATCCCCAACAGGTTGACACGCAAGCGATTGAATCCGGCATTTTGCATAAAACAACACGCAGCCGACTCCGCGACACCATGAGCAAAGCATACCTGCAAGGTCGAAAAAAACCGCAAGACTTGGTACATTGCTCATAACCCCTGGTTCCGCTGAGCAGCATCAGGGGCTATGCGAAGCAAATCAGCAACTATCAATGGTATGCCACTAATGCCGTTTCTCTCCGGGCACCTGCTGCCCGGAACGCTCAAAGCCCTGATTGCAACCCTCAGGATTACCATGCAAAACACCCCGGATGCAACAGGTGCCGAAGCTGAAAAGTGCATCTTCGCGTTCTGGCATGGCAAAATGATCTATGGCTGGCTGCTTGCACAACGGCTTTTTCCTGAACGGGACATCCATGCGGTCGTCAGTCTTTCCAAAGACGGGGAAATCCTTTCACATACTCTCGAAAAACTTGGTTTTACCTTGATCCGCGGTTCGAGCTCAAGAGGAAGCGGTGAGGTTAAAACGACCATGCTTGCGGAACTGGAACAAAAAGGCATTGTCGCGATCACTCCCGACGGCCCGCGCGGCCCGCGCCACTCGTTCAAGTACGGAACACTCCGCCTTGTCTCCGAGCAAAAGATCCCGATCATTTTTGCCGCCATACAATACGATAAAACGATACAGCTCAAAAGCTGGGACAAATTTGAAATTCCTCTCCCCTTCAGCAAGGTCAACGTCACACTTCACCGCATCGAAGTACCTGAAATGAGAAGCGAGCAGGATCTCGAACTGTTCGAACAGCAACTTTCCAAACAGTTTGCCAATGGGTAACCTCCAAAGCGTTTTGCTTGCGCCGGCGGCACTCTTCTACGGTACCGGCATTTCGATTCGAAACAAGCTGTTTGACCTCGGCATCTTTCAGAGTCATAAAGCCGCCGTACCGGTGGTTTCGATAGGCAACATCACCATGGGCGGAACAGGTAAAACCCCTCTGGTTGATTTTGTAGTCAAGTACTACTCCCGGAAAGGATTGAAGACAGCCATTCTGTCACGGGGT
>JAKSDB010000398.1 GCA_022360415.1 Chlorobiales bacterium | reverse complement strand
AGGAACTGCAGGACATCATCGCCATCCTCGGCATGGACGAGCTCTCGGAAGACGACAAGCTCACCGTCACCCGGGCGCGCAAGATCCAGCGCTTCCTGTCGCAGCCCTTCTTCGTCGCCGAGGTCTTCACCGGCACCCCCGGCAAGCTCGTCGAGCTGAAGGACACGATCGCGAGCTTCAAGGCGATCTGTGCCGGCGAGTATGACGATTTGCCGGAGGCGGCGTTCTACATGGTCGGCTCGATCGACGAGGCGGTCGAGAAGGCCAAACAGGTGGCCGCAGAGGCGGCGTAGCGGACCGGGACGACGATGGCCGATACCCTGCAATTTGAGCTCGTCGCGCCCGAGAAGCTGATTTTCTCGGGCGATGTCGAGATGGTCGTGGTGCCGGGCACCGAAGGTGATTTCGGCGTGCTGCCCGGCCACGCGCTGCTGATATCGACCTTGCGGCCCGGTGTCATCGAAATATATGAGAACGAGAAACCGAAGGACCGGTACGTCGTCGGCGGTGGTTTTTCGGAGGTCACCGGCGAGCGGTGCACGGTGCTTTCAACCGAGGCGTTCGACATGAGTGCGATCGATCGAACGCAAGCCCAGCAACGCTTAGAGCAGGCCCAGCTCGGCCTGCGGGACGCTGCGGACGATGAGGAACGAGAGCGGTACGAACGCGAAATCGAGCTCGCCGAGCTCTTGGCGGCCAACGCGAGCTAGTATCGGACGGTTGTCCAGTGCGTCTATGTCATTATAATTGCACCCCAAATTGATCAAGAACAGGGAGTGGGGGGCATGAGTGGCTGGACACTTGATGATATCCCCTGGGACCGGTTCGACCGGTCGAAGCTCGACTCGGAGATGGTCAAGATCGCCAAGGCGGCCTGCATGGTGGAGCACCACAGCGCCGACTACGGCCAGTATCTGTGCGGTGTTTTCCAGGACGATCCGGAATTCTGCGCCGCCGCGCTGAGCTGGGCGGAGGAGGAGATCCAGCACGGCGAGGTGTTGCGGCGCTACGCCGAGCTCGCAGATCCCGAATTCGACTTCGACGCGACCTTCGCGCGGTTCGTCGCCGGCCATAAGATCGACGTCGACGCGGTTGAATCGATCCGCGGGTCACGCTGCGGCGAATTGGTTGCGCGTTGCGTCGTGGAGGTCGGCACGTCGGCCTACTACAGCGCTCTTCGCGATGCCGCCGAAGAGCCGGTCTTTCGCGAAATTT
>JAKSDB010000244.1 GCA_022360415.1 Chlorobiales bacterium | reverse complement strand
GTTGAAAAAAGCAGGTATGGGATGGACAGGATTTCCGGATGACGCCTATAATCCGGCCGGGTTGCGCCAGGCAATGGTGCTTCTGGATTCAACCAATAGAGCGGCAGCAGTTTTTTTCAGGTTTATGATGAGTGAAGAGGCAGGAAACATCCTGAAAATAAAAGGGTATCGGGTGGAATGAACAGAATACAGGCAAGGGTAACCGGGATAGAGTGCAATGGTAACCTGCACAGGGTGCTGCTTTCCGCGGGAAACCAGGTTTTTACCGTCATCCCCCTCGAACTGGCCGACGAGTACGCGGTTGGGGCTCTGGTTGATATTCGTTTCAAGTCCGCTCATGTTGCTCTCGCAAAAAACATTTCCGGCGAGGTGAGCATCGCAAACCGTTTACAGGCGACAGTGCTGGAGATGCAGAAAGGAAAACTGCTTGTCGACATGCTGCTTGAGAGTCATGCGGGAAAATTTTATGCGCTCACTACGGCCGAGGCGGTTGAGAGGATGCGCATTGTACCGGGGGATTGTGTTACAGCGCTGATGAAAGCCAGCGATCTTCATCTTTCAAAAGCGGGGGACGTATGACGCCGGGTTTCGATGTCGAGCCTTTTCTGCTTTCATTCAGGCTTGCGGCGATAACGACGGTTACACTCTTTGTCATTTCCGTACCGCTTGCATGGGTGCTTTCCCGGACCAGGTCAAGGTCAAAACCTTTTATCGAAGCACTTGTCAGCATGCCCATTGTGCTTCCACCTACCGTTCTGGGATTTTATCTGTTGATTTTGCTTTCCAACCGCTCACCTTTCGGCATGTTTTTGAACGAGGCGTTCGGTCTGGAACTTGTCTTCACGTTCGAGGGTATTTTTCTTGCTTCCTGCATCTACTCTTTTCCTTTTATGCTCCAGCCTCTTCAGTCGGGAATGGAGCAGGTCCCGGTGAAGCTTCTGGAGGCATCGTATACTCTCGGGAAATCGAAGCTCGAAACGCTGCTTCATGTGATATTGCCCAATATCAAGCCGTCGATGCTTACCGGTTTGATAATAACGTTTGCTCATACGGTAGGAGAGTTCGGGGTTGTGCTCATGGTTGGCGGCAGTATTCAGGGGGAAACAAGGGTTGCGTCCATCGCGATCTACGAGCAGGTAGAGATGCTGGATTATGGCACCGCACATATTTATTCTTTTATTCTGATCGCGTTCAGTTTCACTGTGCTCATGACGGTCTATATTCTCAACCACCGGTACAGAATTTCAGGGTAATGAGCATGGTTATTGCATCGTTGAAAAAAAAACTTGAAGGTGCCGACGGAGCGTTCATGCTCGAAACAAATGTTGAAATCGCCCGGGGAGGAATTACCGCGGTTGCAGGTCCTTCCGGCAGCGGCAAAACCACGTTTCTCAGAATGCTTTCCGGGCTTACTTCTCCCGATGAGGGCATGCTGGAAGTGGACGGTGAAGTCTGGTTCCGGGGAGAACCGGGGAAAAAGCCCGGGATAAACCTCAGACCGCAGGAGCGGAAAGCCGGAGTGGTTTTTCAGGGGTATGCCCTCTTTCCGCACATGACGGTCCTGGGAAACCTGCTGTACGCGTCGCGGAACAGGGAGATGGCTGAAAAGCTTCTTGCCATGGTCGGTCTGCATCAACTGAAACATGTCAGGCCGTCAAACCTGTCGGGCGGACAGAAACAGCGTGTCGCCCTTGCACGTTCGCTCATGCAGCAGCCGAGGATTCTTCTGCTCGACGAGCCTCTTTCCGCTCTCGATGAAAATATGAAGGCAATTCTGCAGGATGAACTGTTGAAAATAAACCGCGATTTTGGCGTGACCATACTTATCGTGACGCACGATTCAAGTGAGATGTACAAGTTGTGCGACCGCGTTCTCCTTTTTGAAAAGGGGCAAATCGTGGCTGACAAATCTCCCCGCAAACTTTTTATCGAAAGAGAGACAACCCAGAAATTTGC
>JAKSDB010000232.1 GCA_022360415.1 Chlorobiales bacterium | reverse complement strand
TGAGCTTTGAAAAACCAAATGGTTTTCTGCACCAAAAAGGTCAATATTCCATCCTCAAACTCATAGCACCAAAAGTGACAGAATTAGACTTGCCTTACCGCTGGTTACCTGTAGATTCCACATCTGAGGAATCCGAACTTACGTTTCGAATCACACTGGAAAACAATAGTTTTTCCAAAAGCTGTGAGCAACTAGAGATCGGCGATGAGGCTTTGATATTTGGCCCTATGGCTTGAAAGGTACCATGAGGAGTATTCGTCAAAAAGTTCGGCAAGCATATCGGGTGAAAGATTGCATTCCATTAGAGATGCCCAATAGCGGCGCTGAAGGGAACAACACTAATCGCTGTGTGCCTTCAAAAACTTCCTGACATTCCTTGCCGCCTGGCGGATTCGTTCCTCGTTTTCTATCAGGGCGATCCTGACATACCCGTCACCGTAGGGGCCGAACCCGACACCGGGACTGACGGCGATTTTTGCTTCCTTCAGAAGCTTTTTGCTGAACTCGAGACTGCCTGTTTCGCGGAACGGTTCGGGTATTTTTGCCCAGACAAACATCGAGGCTTTGGGTCTTGTAATATGCCACCCCGCATTGGCAAAGCTTTTCAGCAGAACATCCCTCCGCTTGCGATAGGCCTCTCTTATCTCGTTGACGCAGGCCTGATCTTCATTCAGGGCGATTGTCGAAGCCACCTGTATGGGGGTGAACATGCCGTAGTCGAGCCAGCTCTTGATCCTTGTCAGCGCCCCTACCAGCTTCGTGTTCCCGACCAGAAAACCGACCCGCCATCCTGCCATGTTGTATGTTTTCGAGAGAGTATAACTTTCGATCGCGACATCCTTCGCGCCGGGGACCTGAAGGATCGAAGGAGCGCTGTAGCCGTCGAAGGTTATTTCGGCGTAGGCGATATCGCTGATGATGTAAAACCGCTCCCTGCGCGCGATAGCGACAATCTTTTCATAAAAGTCCAGCTCGACCGTCGCAGTTGTCGGATTGTTGGGAAAATTCACCACCAGATATTTCGGTTTCGGTGACGAGTCGCGCATCGCCGTCTCGATATTCCGAAAAAAAGCATCCTCGTCAAGCGTGAAATCATCATTCAGAACAAGCCTGAAACGGTGCACATTGCCGCCTGCGAGAATAAAAGCCTGCGAATGGATAGGGTAGCATGGATCGGGCACCATGGCGACATCACCGGGATTGATGATGGCCTGGATGAGATTGACATACCCCTCCTTCGAACCCATCGAAGCGACAACCTCGGTATCGGGATCAAGCTCCACCCCGTATTTATTGCGATACCAGTCACAGATAGCAAGGCGAAGCTTGTAAATACCTTTGGAAACGGAGTAGCCATGCGTCCTGGGTTTCTGTACGCTTTCAACAAGCTTTTCGATGATATGTTTCGGCGTCGGGCCGTCGGGGTTCCCCATCGAAAAATCTATCACATCCTCGCCAGCACGTCTTTCCGCCATCTTCAGCTCGTCAACGGCCGCAAAAACATACTTCGGCAACCGCTTTATCTTTTCAAACTCGATTTCGTCAAACATGCCTTGTCTGGTAAGGTTTCATAGTAAATGCAGGAACTAAAGGGCACCTCTATTAATTGTCGTGAGCGCCCTGAGCACAAGGCGGACGGAGTGCAGAAACCGGAGTGTACACGCGAGTACATGAGGATTTCGAGCACCGACCAACGACGTAATCATGGTGCGCAGCAAAGTAATAGAGGTGTCCTAATCTTACAGAAAAAGTCGGAGATGACAAATAGCTCTTTTTGGCTGGGGCGCTTGATAGCACAGATCAACAATCCTCACCGGCTCCTGGATTCTGACTTCAGAATTCCCGATTACTCATCGAGAAAACAGAACGGGTCTTTCTCAAGGAAAGGATCGAGCCCCATACCGTGAACAACGGCCATGCATCCCCCGCAAACCGGCCGAAGCCTGCATTCGCTGCATGATTCCGGTCCCATCCTGAAGCGTTGCGCTTCTTCCGACTCATACAAGGTCATAAAGTCACTTTCGAGAATATTGCCGATAAGAGAGGGAAACTTCCGGCAGGCATGCACCTCTCCGTCGGGCAAAAGTGCAACAAAGTTGAATGCCGCACCGCAACCGAAACCTGTACACCCCCCGAAAGGCGCTATTCCCCGGCGTTCACGCAGAATATTGATCAGGTTATCTTTAAGACCTATAACAGGATTGTTCCCTGCAGCAGCGGTATACGATTCAAGAAAGCGCCTGTAAGCCTGACGGTCAGGCAGGGAAAGGCCGGCACCCTCGCCGACCTGAGAGAGCCGGTTGAACGTAAAGTAATCCGTTTTCTCCCGCAATGCTTCCGCAAGCGGAAGAATCTGGTCGATGTTGGCTTTTGTCAGGGTGAGCATGACGGCTGACGGCACCTGTTTTTTCCTCAGAAGAGAAAGAAAATCCATTACCCTGCGGTAAAAACCCTCTCCCCTGATAAAGTCGTTGTGCGCCTCCAAGCCTTCAAGACTGACCTGAAAATATTCAGGCGTGCTTCTATCGATCACACGCTGCAACTCTTCCGCCGGGACAGGATTACCAAGGAGAGACAATGCAAACCCCTTTTCCGCCGCTGCTTCGTACAAATGATAAAAATGGGGTGACATGAAAGGGTTCCCGCCTGAAAAGCAGATGTGACCGCGAACATTCATTTCCCGACAAAAAAGGTCAAAATCATCGATGATCCTGAACCCCTCTTTTGCCGTCAGCGGCGAACGTTTTTCCCTGTCGTAGCAGTGCCTGCAATACAGATCACATGCGTTCGTTATATGCCACTGGAGGGTAAAAACAGATGCGGTGGTATAACGTTGGGGAATGTTCTCTCCTTCAGGAAATCCCTGCCGGGCACGTGAGACAAGGTAGGGAGCTTTCAGTACAACCCCTTCGCGTGCAGAGTAATCGATAGCCTGGTTGACAACTCTCAACTCATGCCCCCGCAGGCCGGGTTGTTCTTCAGAGAGAGCCTTGAGGGCAAGCAGCATCTGTTCATCCGCCTTTTCAACATAGAGCTTGCCGGACTCCGGCCCTTTCCACACGAGCACAAAGCCCTCATACGGCTCAATTTCCCCAGGCGCCGGCAATGTCGTTCCCGGGCTGAAAAACGGGGTTACATCATTGTTGACCGGAACGATCCGCAGCAGCGGATTGATGACAGCGCCATGAGCCGGACGGCAGAGCTCCTGCTCCATATGCTCGACGCTCCAGCAGGCATACTCGACGGCGGCCAGCTCGGCAAGAAACGCCATTGAAGAAGGATATGGAAAGTTTGTGCGCAGAAATTCCGCAAACTTTTCCGGCTCTTTTTCAAATGCCTCACGGTCGCCGCTCTCTGAAAAAAGATCGGCGGCAACAGGATGCGACAATGTTCCGGGAAAAATCTTTTCAATACAAGCTGCTGTAGACATGCTCTCACCCTCCCGTCAATTCAACATAAAGACAATCACAATAATTCCGTGATTTGGTTACTTCGTTGGCGGAACGGCGGAAACAGGAACGGCCCGTATAAACGGGCCGCTGCAATCAAAAAAGGTTTTGAAACCTTCACTATCAGGAAAAAGCCGCTGCTATTTCGAACCTTCGCCGGCTTCTGTGTTATCTTTTTTCATGCCCGGACAGGAACCTGTTCCCTCCGACGCATCGTCGCCTTCTACTTTCTCGGTTTTACTGCAGCTTCCCCCGCTACAGCTACCTTTACCACAGCTGCCATTGGCTTTCTGGCACCCGGTTAACGTTACGCTTGTCACAAGCCCTGCGATACTTAAACCGGCAAGAATCTTTTTCAGTGCAGACTTATCCATAGTTCTGTTCCTCACTTTCGGTGAACCTCGGCCATACAATCAGCGAGATCCTCTCTTTTAGTTAATCAAAACTCTATGAGTAGAGGCATACACACTCATGCAGCAATATAAGCAAATGACACCCGAATACACAAACCGGCCCAAAAGAGCAGCTCAGGAATATGCCTAAAACCTGACAGCAGACGCTTTTTCAGCCTGTTCCCTGAAGTGTTTTTTCCATGCGGGACCTGAAATCTTTTCGGCAACTGCAACCGCAATATGACGCGGCTCGACCCCGAGGTCGCAATTCCTGCCGAGTCCCTGAACACAGGAAGGACAATTGGTAAGAATGACCGATTCACCGGTCTCCTCTTTTTTCTCGCTGATTGCTGCTCTCTTGCGCTGAAGCATGGAACCGGTAATGTCTGGTCTCGAAAGAGCGAGCGTCCCGGCTTCGGAACAGCAATGATCGACAGCAGTAACATTGCCGAATCCGCCAAGCTCGGCCAGTTTTTCCAGAGCCTTTCCGTCCAGTGAATCGTGGCATGGCGCATGGTACATGCAGCTTTCCCCTCCATCCAGTTTCAGACCGTGCCGAAGGGCGAAACCCGTGACATCGACAATGTTTCCCCCGAACAGTTCTTTTGTATCCATGCCTCCCAATGCCTCCATGCACGTACCGCAGGAAACAACACAGGCATCGAAATCGAGATAAGAGAGCATTTCGCGAATCTGGGTAAGGATCACCGTGTTGCGGAGCACTATTTTCGAGTGCTGCTCGCTCTGCGCGTTCACATGGGCCGGGAATCCGCAGCATAAAAACGGCGGCGGCAGTACAACCCTAATCCCTGTCTCCAGCAGAAGATGAATCGAGGCCATCGAGATTTCCGAGTGCAAACGTTCCGATCCGCAGCCCGGAAAATAAAAGACCGTCGCAACTGCATCCTGTCGGGGCTCGAACACGAGCGCCTGATCCGGATCGCAATGCGGGATCATGTCGCGCAACGTCTCGTCGGGCACCCGGGGAACCGGTGAGCTGAGCATCCTGAGAGGATAGAAAGAAGAGAGGGATTCAGCCGACTGCAAGGGCTGCACGAGTCTGTTCCCGGTACGAATCGCAGCACCGCCTGCGCGGACAACGCCGTTGCGGAACAGTTTGTTGACAAGCGGCGAACGGCTTTCGAGGTACTCCAGCGTCATCTTCGTAACCGCGGAAAAATGCCTGTACCCCCTTGCTTCAAGAATATCGCGTTCAAGTACTGATACCTCGCCCGTATCGATATCGACAGGACAGGGTTTCAGGCACTTGTGGCATATCGTGCAATGGTCGGCAACATCCTCGAGCGACCGGAGCAGCTCGAACTCGACCGAACGCTCACGCTGCGCAACGTAAAGCAGCGCCTCGATGAGTGAGCCGATAGCGAGGTTCTTGTTTCTCGGATGGTAAAACATCCCCCGCGCGGGATAGAAAACGCAGCAATCGGTTTTGCACTTGCCGCAGCGGATGCAGAAATCGACGTTTTTTGACAGTTCCTCGATCTTGGCCCTTCTCAGAATATGAGCTTCGACCTCGAGAAGATTGAAAGAAGGCGTGAAAATATGGTCCAGCACCCTGAAGTCATCCAGCTTCCCTGGGTTCATGATCCCGTCGGGATCGACTGTCTTTCTGTATTCCGAAAGCTCGGCGATCCGCTCCCTGTCCATATACCTGAGCTTGGTGACACCGATACCGTGCTCCCCGGAAACAACACCGCCGAGCGAAACAACCTTCTCCATCACCTTGTCGACGACATGGTCGGCACGACCCAGCATCGGCTGGTCGTTCGACAGAACAGGTATGTTGACATGCACGTTGCCGTCACCTGCATGCATGTGGGTAGCGATAACGATACGACGGTCCCTGACGTACCGGTACAGGTCGTCGACGGCGGAAACAATTCCGGGGTAACCGTGAAAAAGGTCATGCAAGCTGTCTCGTAAACCGTCTATGGCGGCAAGGGTGCGCAGATCCTTCTCTCCGGCTTCCTTGAGTATCTGAGAGGTTTCTGTACAAAGAAGCCCAACTGAAGAGAC
>JAKSDB010000336.1 GCA_022360415.1 Chlorobiales bacterium | reverse complement strand
GAGGATACGCAAGGGCACCTGAAACGAGTTATTGCCCAGTTTTTTCTTACAAATAATACCCTCATATCATTCGGTTTAGGGATTGTTTTTACTACCATTGCCTTCGTCTCATGCGCGTCCTGGTCGGTATTTTGGCCTTATGTTTTCTATACTTTGACGCTAACTGTTTTTCTTTGGGTGAGCTATAAGACAGCGGCTATTCGCTTTAGTGTTATGGCGAAATCGCTTTGGGCAACCCGAAGACGACGCATTAAAATAGGGTCGAAATGTGAAGAGAGTTGATGTCTTTTAATACACGCTTTTTGTGGATAGCGGATAGGGAGAGGGGATGTTGCTCGGTGATCTCGATGGGTTCGTAGTTGTAGTTGCCGTTTTACTGTCTGTTCGTTGTCTGCCGATGTCATGACGGTGTTGTTATTTGCAGGTTGATAAAACTTCGTATTTTAAAGCTAATTACAAAGGTGCCTCTATAAATTAACCTCTCAAAATTATTGAAATTACGATGGAAAAATTGGCTGTTTTTTTGATCTTGATGTTAGGTCTATCACTGGGAGGATGCGCAACAGCATCTCAACCTGTGACAAAGAGTGGCTCTCAGCTTACCCAAAGAAACGTTCAGACGGGCCTTGTAGTTGGGAGAACCACAAAAGCTGAGGTCTTAGAGATTTTTGGCGCACCAAATAGTGCTGCAAAGGATGATTCCGGAAGAGATGTATGGACGTATCGAAGGGGAGCGCAAGTCAGTAAGACTTCCGACTTCTGGATAATAAATTTCGGGGATCAGTCATCAAACACCACCGGTTTTGAGAGTGGCTATCAAATGATCACACTTCTCATCATATTCGATAATTACGATGTTGTGACAGAGGTTAGAAATGAAACTCCCGACTCTTGAAACGGTGAAATTATGGGGTCTTGAAATTTCGCTTTAATCGGTTTAGAGTAAAGGATGTTGTTTCAGGACAACAGCAATTTGTCCTGACGTTCTGCATGTGTTTTCTGTTTACCGATGAATGGTTTTTGACAGTCCCGAGACTGCTTCGCGGTATCTTTTACTCCTCTCCGGTATAATCCGCCCAGTTATTGGGCGTCTCGTACCACCGGAGGTTTTTGAGGGTGACTTTTTCCGGCAGATGAGGCTGGATTTGGTGGAAAGCCCATTTCGCAAGGCTTTCGGCTGTCGGGGGCTCGTCGGTGATCACCAGGCGCTGGTTTCTTTTCCTGATGAACTCGAGGTCTTCATGGTCGTTTTTCCAGACGGCGAAACCGTGATCGAGCTCATCGTGGACGTACTTCATCATGATGTCGTTGAGGAACTTGAAATCCATGACCATACCTTCCTGCGGGTCGCCTTTCCGGTCGATAATCTTTCCTTCAACCGTGGCAATCACGGTGCCCCTGTGCCCGTGCAGCTGGTTGCAGAACGAGAAGCTGTTTGGCAGCGTGTGGCCGTAATCAAGCTCGATTTTTCGTGATATGATCATGGTTGTCCTGACCTCTTAATCATTGTGCTGTAGAGACGCAAAAAGTGTACGGAAAAAAAAGGATTTTGCCAAGATGGCCTGGCGGCTTGATGGTGCGATGGCTTGATAGCAAAAGGGAAAGATGGATGGCGGTTTGTTCTCACTCAATCAATGGTTACCCAAATTACATGGTGATCGCTTGCTGCGTGCTCTTTCTTTGTTAATTCCGGATAGACAGTCCATCGCTTAGGCTTTGAACCAGGCCAGGCTCCTTTTCTGAACAATCCCGCCGCGGTCACCCTGTCAAAAAGTGCAGGGGACAAAAGGATATAATCGATCTTGTCGCTGTCATTTCCTAAATCGTACGTGCCGATCCCCTTTTCATCTGAATTTTTCCGGCCTTTAAATTCCCCGGGATCAAAACAGTCATGAACCGATACATCTTTCAGGTCGGACTTTTCTAAAAGTGGTAGAAGCGCGTCACTGTCAGGGGTGTCATTCAGGTCTCCAAGGATGACAATTTTGTCATGACCCTGATTGCGCAGTCGTTCGTATATCGCTCGTGTATAGATTGACTGCGCGGTCCTCTTGTCGGTAGAGTACCGATAATTTCTCCCGAACTTGCTCTTGAAATGGTTGGGTATTATCCAGACCACTTCGCCAGAGGGAGTGGTCACAGCATACTCGGGGCTGTCACGGCTGTAAACGGGCCGGTCGTCAGAAAGGCTTGCTGGCAGCACATCGCCCTTGAGCTCTTCCTCATGGAGATCCTTCAGCGTATCGTGGATATGGCTTCTCATCATGCCGATCTTGTAACCTTCTTTGGTCATTAATCCTACATCAATACCTCGGTTGTCATTGCCATCGATGAGCATGATCTCATTGAACGGTCTGACCGGCGTGTCGATTTCATGTTTTACTTTTTCAAAGACTACCTCGATGAATTGCCGGAGAACGACACGGTTTTCAGCTTCAACTACGGCAAGGATATCTGCGTCAACATCCCTGATGACGCGGCCTGTATTCAGCACTGCAACGTCATCAACTGCCGAGGCCTTCAGTTCAGCCCAGCCTATCCAACTGTCTCGCCCGTCGGCGACCACCTCGATACCTCCATTTCGGGGACGACGAAATATTGCTCCTCGTATTTTTCTGATTAATGCAAGAGGGCCCGCATTGTAGCGGTTGAGCTCAAGTACGGCTGCCAGCTCGAGCATCTTCGCCTTATCCGTATCGCTGTAGCTCGCTTTTTCGAACAGGACATTCAGCTTCTTTACTGCCTCAATTGTTTCCGAAGCAGAATCCTTAAACTCCTCGTTGAAAGCCTTCGGTCGGTCAAAAAGGTTTTCAAGATTGAATGCTGCAATTTTCATGATCTCGCCTTTTTGTCTTGCATCCAATGAACCTGACGAATCCGGTATAGAATGCCAACGGGAGCTTATAGCAACAGAAACATGCTTGCATCAGTAAGCGTCGGGCAGGCAAGGTGGATTTTTCCATGGCATATCTCTGTCAGCCAGGAGGATGAGATGTAATATATTACAAGTTACATGCTTTCATGTGGATCTGTCAAGAGAGGAGGGTGAAAAATTTACGATTGTTTTTGTTCTATGAGATGCAGGGTGGTGTGGCTGTGTATGGGATGTAAAATTGAAACAGGGGGAGAAGAAAGGAAACTTTCAGCGGATAAAAGCTTTTATTGTGGGGGAATAGATTGTAGTTTGTCGATCTTGCAAGTATTAACCTATTTCAAGGCGCGCAAGCGCGGGAAACATGACAGCAGAGCATATATGGTCGGTTATCCGTTCAGAGGCCAAACGTGAGAGTCAACGCGAGCCTTGCATGAAGCATTACCTGGAGCAGCATATTCTGAGCTTCGATGATTTTGCTTCAGCTCTTGCCATGCTGCTCTCGGTCAAGCTTGCGTCGAAACATTTTCCTCCACAGGTTCTTCAAAGCCTGTTCGATGACTTTTACGAACAGACGCCTGAAGCAGTGCAGGTGGCTGTGTCCGACCTTGCCGCAACGCTCGACAGGGACCCTGCCGCAGTCAACTATTTCGAGATTATGCTGTTTTTAAAGGGATTTCAGGCCCTTCAGGCATATCGCCTCTCCCACTGGTTGTGGAACACTGACCGCAAGCCGATGGCCTATCTCATGCAGAGCAGGATGTCGGAAGTGTTCGCTGTCGATATACATCCTGCCGCAAGAATAGGCAAGGGAATCCTGCTCGATCACGCCACGAGCCTTGTTATCGGCGAAACAGCGGTGGTCGAGGACAATGTGTCGATCCTGCATGAGGTGACGCTCGGAGGAACCGGCAAGGAAACCGGAGACCGGCATCCTAAAGTGAGAAAGTCCGTTCTGATCGGTGCCGGGGCAAAGATTCTCGGTAATGTTGAAATCGGCGAAGGAGCGAAAGTCGGAGCCGGCAGTGTGGTGCTCGAAGACGTCCCCCCGAACTATACTGTTGCGGGGGTCCCGGCACAGATTGTCGGCAGAACCGAAGTGGCGGAACCGTCCCTGGAGATGAACCAGCGCCTGAGCACGAGACGCCGTGAGGACTGACTTGTTTTACCGCTTGAACCTTGCGGCTATTTCCTTTCTGTACGTTTCCAGTCTTTCGAGGATCTCCGTGAGATGATCGCCCCCTGTTTTTTTGAGCAACGCGTTTGCTATAACGGGCGCCACAACGGCTTCGGCGATAACGCTGCAGGCCGGGACAGCACAGGTGTCACTGCGCTCGATGTGTGAAAGATGAGCATCCATCGAGTTTATATCGAACGAATGCAGCGGAGACATCAACGTTGCAATAGGTTTCATTGCCGCTCTGAGGTGGATGACCGAACCGTTTGTCATGCTTCCTTCCAGACCTCCGGCCCTGTTCGTTTTACGAAAAGGGCCGCTTTCCGTACCCGGAAAAAACTCGTCATGTACCTGAGAACCGGGTTTCCTTGCATTGTCAAACGCCGTGCCG
>JAKSDB010000213.1 GCA_022360415.1 Chlorobiales bacterium | reverse complement strand
GAACGTGGCTGCCGGAGGAAGCAGCGCAACTGCCACCATGACGCCGACAAGCACGCTCGGCAATCCGGTGCTGAGCGATAACGCCGCGGCTGCCCCGGAAGCAAAGGCCAGAGCTATCGAGTCCAGACCGGCATCGGTACGAGCAATCAGCTCGGGACTCGTCAACGGGAAGGGCCAGACGATCCCCATGATAACCGAAACGGTCACCGCGAGCAACACCCCGGCAGAAAGAGTTTTCAGAGAATTGTTCATGAGCGAAAGGTCGCCGAGTGCCGTCCCGAGCCCGAACGCGAGGTTCGGCCCGAGCAAGGGTGCAATTACCATTGCCCCGATCACCACAGCCACGTTGTTCTCGATCAGTCCTATGGCCGCAACAATTGTGGAAAGACCCACCAGTACGAGGTAATTCGCATCGAGCCGGGCATTTTTCTGCACTTCCTTGTAAAGTGATTCGCGTGCCTGGGTTGCCTTTGCTTCCTTCTCTTCCTGCTCTTCGGTTTGTTTGGGAAGAGAAATATCGATCGGATAAACCAGCAGTTTCGCGTAGGACTGGGCACCCAGTACCCCTTGCAGAGCATCCAGCACCTCCTGTACCTTGTCGTCCGTCACCACAAGACGCATTGGCTGCGAATCATCCTTGTCCTTCAGCCCGGTACGGAAATCCCGGGCCTTGTGCTTTTCCGCTATCGCGGCAACGGTTTTGACACTGCCTTCATCGGCAATGACTTCAATGAGTTTCATATGGGCACCTCTATTAATTTGTTACGCAACCTGATTACTTTGTTGTGCGGTGCTCGGAATCCTCATGTACTCTCTTGTACACTCCGGTTCCTGCGCTCCGCCTGCCTCGTACTCAGGCCGCTCACGACAATTTATAGCGGTGCCCATATTAGTTCAATAGCTTGAGCAAGAATTCCGCTTTCAGGATTCCGAATTATCAACTCAAAAGATCAACGACTCAACAATTCAACAGAAGCATTTCTTCCTTTTTTGAATTTTGACTTTACCCCGCTATTCTCCAGAAAGTATAGCCGAGATACAATGCGAGCAGCACGGCTCCCTCCCAACGGACAATCTTTTTTTCGTCGGTAATACTCATGGGCAGCAAAAAGAGCGTCAGCAGAATCATCATAAGAAGATCGAAAAGTCCCCCGGAAGGCACGGCAATCGGCGTTATCGAAGAACATAATCCGTTGACGAGAAGCAGGTTGAAGATGTTCGAGCCGACAACGTTGCCTACAGCAATATCGGTTTTCCCCTGAAAGGTTGCAACCAGAGAGGTTACCAGTTCAGGCAGACTCGTTCCGAAAGCCACGATCGTCAAACCGATAATCACTTCTGGAACAGCAAGAGCTTCTGCAATGCCGACTGCGGCATCGACCGAAAGCTTTCCGCCGCCGATTAACCCTGCAAGTCCCCCCGTAAACATTCCCAGATTCAGCACGGTGTTTTTCAGGCCTTTACCCCCTGCAAAAGCTTCCGCCTCTTCAACCAGAGAGTCCCTGCGTTTTTTCAAAACATCCCCGATCATATAGTACATGAACACGCCGAACAGCATCAGAAAAACCAGACCGTCCGAACGGTCGAACATATCGGGAGATGCTCGAAGGAAAAAGTCGCTTCCCGCTATCAGCGTTATCGCCGATACGAGGATCATCATCGGTATTTCTCTTGAAATGATAACGCTCTCGATTGTCAGCGGCCTGACGAGGGCCGTCAAACCGATAACAAGCCCGATATTGGCAATATTGGACCCGATAATGTTACCGAACGATATTCCCCCGCTCCCCTGCAACACGCCAAGCAGGTTGATCGAAAGCTCGGG
>JAKSDB010000359.1 GCA_022360415.1 Chlorobiales bacterium | reverse complement strand
CCGACAACGAGCCAGGAAGTCTCCAGATCAGGATTGACGATGTAAGATGCGGAGAAGATATCTTTCGATGCGGTCAAACCAATGTTGACGATGTCGAAATCGCCGGCTGCATTACTGTCATTTGTGTACATGCCGTCGCCGCCTCCAACAAACAAGGAGGCACTGTAATCATCCTTGTCGTAGAAGTTATAGCCTGCCTCAAAGTAGATTGAGTTATCGTCGTCTCCAGTGACGTTAACAGCGCCAAAAAGGCTGATGTTTGCAGCTTCGAATCCTGCGGCAAGTTCAATGGTGTGTGCACCGTCATCGCTGTAGTCGAAATAGTTGTCCCAGCCACCGGTCGGGAAAAAATAGTCGGTAACGGTGAAACTGAAGTTGCCGAATGGTACAGTCAGATAGATATCTGCTTCGCTTGCATCGTCATCGCTAAGGTCATATGAGCCCCATGCTCCGACTTCGACGCCAATACCGGGAAACGTGTAGCTGAGCCATGGCTGAGCGGCAATGCCGTCTCCGAATTGCGTACCTCTCCAGACATACCTGCTCACGACGTCGGCGCCGACACTGAACCCTTCAGCTTTAGCTACTCCCGAGAACATCATTACGAGTCCGACAAGGAGGGTGAAGAATTTGGATGTTTTTTTCATGATAGTACTATCCTTTTTTAAATGTTGATTTTGGTCACCTCTATTAATTTGTTGCACCCCCTGATTACTTCGTTAAGCGGTGCTCGAAATCCTCATGTACTCGCGTGTACACTCCGGTTTCTATGCTCCGTTCGCCTCGTACTCAAGGTGTTCACGACAATTATAGATGCGTCCATTTGTGTTGCTGTAAAAGGTCCCCCGGAAAATCTCATACCTCGAGATTTCCCGGCTTTCCTGTTGGTTAGCCGATAGCTTCATTCCCCGTTTCTTCCGTACGTATCCTGATGCATTTCGGCAGATCGAAGACGAAAATCTTTCCATCCCCGATTTCTCCTGTTTTGGCCCCCTTGATTATCGCGTCTATGGTTTTTTGTTCGAAATCGTCATTGACGCCGATTTCGAGCTTGATCTTCTTGAGAAGGTTGATCTCATTGGGGACCCCGCGGTAGACCTCTGTATATCCTCCCTGGGCACCACATCCCAGAACATTGGTAACGGTCATCTTGTAGATCCCTGCTTCAGCAAGTGCAGCCTTTACGTCAGGCAGCCTGTGAGGCTGGATCATTGCAATGATATATTTCATGTTTTTAGCTCCTGTTTAGGCGTTACTGGTTTGAAAATATCTGGAAACCGTGATAGGCTTCTTCCTCATGCTCGGAAATATCGAGGCCTTTCATCTCTTCATCCCTGGATACTCTCAGTATGCCAACGGCCTTGAGGATCAGGAAGAGAACCAGCATTGTCGCAAAACCCCAGAGCGGGATGGCGATAGAGCCGATGATCTGTGCCACGATCGGGTGACCGCCAAAAATGCCGGTGGCGATACCGCCCCAGACACCATTGAGGCCATGCACCGGCCATGCACCCACAGGATCGTCGATTTTCAGCATGTCGAGCAGCTTGACACCTGCTACTACAAGAATACCTGCGACAGCTCCGATAATGATTGCTTCGTTGAAGGTAACCGAGTCGCAGTTCGCCGTGATCCCCACAAGGCCGCCAAGCATACCGTTCATCGCCATGGTAAGGTCGGGCTTTTTAAACACGACCCATGCGGCAAGCATTGCAAGAACAGCTCCGGCTGTTGCAGCAAGCAGCGTGTTTGTTGCGATAATCATGACAATGCTTGTGTTGTCCGCGCCCGCAATGGCAAGCTGACTGCCAGGATTGAAGCCGAACCATCCGATAAAGAGAATGAAGACGCCAAGGGTGCTCATGGCAAGGTTGTGGCCCGGAAGCGCGTTCGGTGAACCGTCCGGATTGAACCGTCCGATACGTGGTCCGAGAACAATCGCAGCAGCAAGGCCAGCAAAACCTCCCAGCGCGTGAACGACAAGGGAGCCGGCGAAATCATAGAAGCCGAGCTGGTCGAGCCAGCCTCCGCCCCATTTCCAGTAACCGCTGATCGGATAGATGATTGCGGTGATGACTGCCGAATAGATCAGGTAGGATTCGAACTTCATTCGTCCTGCAACGGCACCGGAAACGATCGTTGCGGCGGTTGCAGCAAAAGCTACCTGAAAGAGGAAATCGACTGCCGGATGAAGGTTGCCCCCGACAGCTTCCGGCGCTTCCATGCTGACCCCGAAGCCCCCGAAACCGAACCAGCCGCCGATAACCGGGTCACCGTACATGAGACTGTAACCGACAAGAAAGAACAACAGAGCGCCGACTGAAAGGTCCATCATGTTCTTGAACAGAATGTTGACCGTATTTTTAGCCGAGTTCAGTCCTGATTCAACCATCGCAAATCCTGCCTGCATGAACAGAACGAGAACAGCCGCGATGAAAAGGAACATGTTGTCAATGGCATAGGCATTGATACCTCCGGCATCAACGCTCTCTGCGGCAAGTAACGGCGGGCCGGGAATAATCCACGCCACCATAAGGCCGCATGAGACCAGAGCGAGTGAAGTGACTGATGATTTCATTCGTTTTTGGTTTAGTATTGGTTAAATGATTCAGGTTATTTGTTCTCTTCTCATAAATTTCTTAGAAGAAATTTCGTTAATAATATAATTTTTTAATAAAAAAATACAAGTTTGTAAGAATATTTTATGAAAAAGAGTTTATGTACATTAAAAAATTAGGTTGCATAAAGGTGCTCAGGATTTCGCGGTTGCGTTCGAGCCTCTTTCGTCGTAACTTTTCTGCGGCGGAAATCCCCCTGAAGAAACGAGAACCGTTTATTTATGGCAGCGTACAATCTGCTGCTTTCAAGCAGCTATGACGAGTGTCGAAAACTTCAAGATTTTCTTGAAGTGATGTCCGAGCGTGAAGGTTTCAGCGGCGGGTTTCTTCAGGAGCTTGTGTTCGTGGCCAAGGAAGCTTTTGTCAACGCCGTAAGACACGGCAATGCAGGGGACAGCGAAAAAAATGTCTGCCTTTCTTTCGAGTCTCTTTACAAGGACTTTTCCAGAACGTTGCTGATAGACGTATCCGATTGCGGCAGCGGTTTTGCCATTCACGACATTGACGATCCGAGGGATCCTGACCTTGTTATGAAATCATCGGGCCGTGGGATATTTCTTATACGTGCTTATGCGGAAATCCTGGATCAACATTGCAGCGAGAAAGGATGCAGGCTGAGTCTGCGAATGAGGCCGTATTAGAAAAAGTCAAAAAGAAGAGAGAGAAGGAGGGATATTGTGACAAGTGACGAGTTGTAGGGGCAGACCCGTGTGTTTGCCCGTGGTGATGTGGGAATAAGGAAAAAAAGGGCACAGTTCACAGTAGTCAGTCGGCAGTATAATATTTGTCTGTAGGGGCGAAAAATTTTTCGCCCGCTCTTCTAAGCATCAAACACTTCAACAAAGACACATTTCAACAGTTCAACAACTCAACAGTATCTTTATGAGTATACAGAACAGTCCGGCCTGGAAAGCGCTGGAGGAGCATAAAAGGGAAATTGAAGGATTTCATATGAGGGCTCTCTTTGCCGAAGATGCGGAGAGATCCGGGTGGTTCTCAGTTCGAACGGGCGACCTCTTTCTTGATTACTCGAAGAACAGGATTACAGGCAAAACAATCGAGCTTTTGATTTCTCTGGCAGAAGAGGCCGGAGTTGCTGCCTATCGGGAAAAGATGTTTGCCGGAAGCAAAATTAATTTTACCGAGAACAGGGCGGTGCTTCACACTGCACTTCGTCAGCCTGAAGGCTTTCGTCTTGAGCTTGACGGACAGGATGTCGGCTGCGATGTTATGGAGGTTCTCGCACAAATTAAGCATTTTACCGGGCTTATTCTCTCCGGGGAGTGGAAAGGATATAGCGGTAAAGCCATCTCCGACGTGGTGAACATCGGTATTGGCGGCTCGGATCTCGGTCCATACATGGTGACCGAGGCTCTTAAACCGTTTGCGCATGG
>JAKSDB010000310.1 GCA_022360415.1 Chlorobiales bacterium | reverse complement strand
GGATAGTTCTTCAGTACCTGCCAAAGGTGAGTTCGTTCGTCTGCGCCGTGCGGCGAACATCGCTTCGGGCGGCGTCCCGGTGCTCGTCACTGACAAGATACATCCCGATAACAAACAACTTGCGATCCGAGCTGCACAGGTACTCCGCCTTAACCTTGCAGGTGTTGATATGCTCATCCCCGATATCAGCCGATCCTGGCACGAAACCGGGGCTGTTATCTGTGAAGTGAACGGTCAGCCAAACCTTGGCCGGATTACCGAAGAACGGGATGTGTTCACCCCGATTTTGCGTGAGCTTGTACCCGGTAACGGCCGGGTCCCTGTTACCGTGATTCTTGGAGTTCCTCCTTCCGGCACGCTTGCCAATGATCTTGAACAGCAACTACTTAAAAAGGGCATGTGTACGGGATGCCATGATGCAGAAGGTGTCAGAGTGAACGGTGAAATGGTTTTGAAAGAAGATGTAGCCCCTTTCAATGCGGGACAGATGCTGGCAGTCGACAGAAATGTCGAAGCAGTCATACTGAACATCAATGACAGCAGCGTATTATCTACAGGATTGCCCTTTGCGAGGTTCGATTTTCTTGTGCTCGCCGGAAAGCATATCTCTCCCCCAGACAATGCCGACAACCTTTTATCCGGTAATCCGTTGATAGAGCTGCTGGAGCTTGTCGTTCCTGCCTGTGACGGCAGAGTGATAACTGTCACCGGTTCAGGTTTTACTGCAGACGATTACAAACATCTCACCTCCCTGAAACGGGAAAAAGCTGTTGCTCCCGGTAAGGCAAAAGAACTGCTTGCCGCAGCCATGACTGCGTGTCTCGAGCATGATGTGGCTGATAAGGAAAGCCGTTAAATCTTCCGGCGTACACGCTCCTGCTCGGATAATACATATTCCACGAGCTTGCCGGCAAACTCCTCATACGTTACAATGTGCTCCCTTTTGAGCGGTTCCGTCAGGTAGAGCATCCGAAGCACATCCCCTGCTGTGGAAAAATGCGGCGCTATGCCTGCAAAAGAAAATCCGTACTCTTCAAGAGCTTCGACAGCAAAGGGGGTGGCCGGATCAGCGAGCGGCAGATCGGCAAAAACAACTTCCGCGTGCGAGTGTTCTGTCAGTCCACGCCTCGCATGACGAATAGCATGTGCGGTATCCATGCCGACATGCTCAACCCGAATCGTTGCCTTTGCCGTTCCGGAATCAATGCTTACCGAGCAGCCCCCTTTCCCCTTCGGCGCTTGTTCCTGCCTGAACTCTACAGGAAAACCAAGATTAGCATATATCTCGCCGGCAATCTGCTTGTGACGTTGCGGTACATGAACCTTTTTGTGCCCGGCTTTTCCGAGATGCAGATAATACAGGAGACAGGAAATACGCTGGGGCTGATCCTCTGCCAGGCCGAAAAAGTGCTCGTTACGCGGAGCGATGCCGAGATTAGCGCATGCAAGCTTCGCCCCGAAATGCACATTCGATTTCTGCGTATAAGGATGAACCGTCACGGTATCCGCATAGACTCCCACAAGACCGATCCTGCGCGCTTCCTTCAGAGCCGTTTCTTTCATCCTTTCGAGCAGCTTTCTGCCCCGATGCGACGGATCGACAACCGCCTCGCCACCTTCGGCCACCGGCCCGTCCACATTGCGTTCGAGCGCGTAATGTCCGACAACCTTTCCGTTTTCTGCAATCGCGAGAAATGAAAGGTTTGTCCCTTTTGCGTTCAAGGCCTCGATCCGTTCAGGATAATAAACGTCCGCATTAAAGTAAGTGCCCCCATAGGCTTTGTAAATCAACTGTGAGACCTGCAACCCATCCCCTGTAACCATGCGGCGGATGGTGTACTCTTGTGCAGGCGCAGCGGGAATATCCGAACCGAAACCCTTCAGCGCCCCTTCGCTTGCGGTTTTTGTAATATCGGTATTGTGAAGCCATTTGCCGATACAGAGCGCCTTTCCTTCGCGCCCGTATCCGGTCCAGTGAACTTCGTCGGCGATCTCCTTGCAGGATATACCGAAAAGCCGCATGTTTTTTCCATTTCCGGCATGCAGTACCGATTCCATGGTCATGATATCCTGAGGCATACCGAAATCGCGTACCGTTATCTCCAGTTTCCCATGTATTTCCTTTATCCTGATGTTTATGGCACCTTCCTCGTCCGGCTGATAGGCATGCATGACAGCATCACCCACGCTCAGGACAACCAGCTTGGCAAGTCTTTCATGAAGGTTTTTCTCAAGGGATGATTGGGCAAAAGCACTGAAAACAAAGGAGCGTACAACAGGAATGACGCGCTCATCATTACTGACCCGAAGCTCGAGATCTATAGCCATAACCGTTCATTTGGGATGAATAGGAAAACAAAAGGGTTACGTATTAAAAGTAGTGAAAACAGAACGTTGAATTGTCGTATACTACCATAATATCCCCCTTCTGAACCGGGACATTTAACGGGTTATGGTTATTCTGCGTGTAAAAGATATCACTCTTGAGTGCGTACAGGGCGATATCACCGACCAGGCCGACATGGAGGCGATTGTCAATGCGGCTAACGCCCGGCTTCTGCCGGGAGGTGGTGTTGCCGGAGCGATACATCGTGCCGCAGGGCCCGGGCTGGAAAAAGAGTGCAGACCGCTTGCCCCTGTTCATCCAGGCGAAGCAGTCATTACAGGAGCGCATAATCTGCCCAACAAACATGTCATACACTGCCTCGGTCCGGTTTATGGGAAGGATGAACCTGCCGATGTTTTTCTTGCAGACTGTTACCGCAATACGCTCAGGGGAGCCGAAGAGCATGGAATCAGATCGATTGCCTTCCCTGCCGTTTCGACAGGCATATTCGGCTATCCCGTAGAAGAAGCAGCACAAATTGTACTGAAAACCGTAGTTGAGACACTACCGGAACTGTCCTCCGTCAGACACATCCGCTTTGTCTTGTTCAGTAAAGCCGATCTTGACCTTTATGAACGACTACTTGGAGAAACAAAAACAAAAAAACACCCTTTGCTGATCGATCTTGACGGCGTGCTGTACGTCGGTGACAAGGCCATTCCCGGAGCCGCGGAAGCTGTTCAGTGGCTCGACAAGGAAAATATTCCCTATCTTTTCGTCACCAATACCAGTTCACGTCCCAGAAGCGCCCTTGTAGAAAAGCTTGCACGTTTCGGTATCTTCACAGACGAAAAAGCTATTTTTTCTCCCCCGGTTGCAGCGTCGCAATGGCTCAAGGCTCACGCTCCCGGCCCGGCGGCCTTGTTTGTCCCCCAGCCCACAAAAGCGGAGTTCAACTGTCTGGAAGAGCTAAAAACTGATGCCACATCCGGGGCTTCATCGGTCGTCATCGGAGACCTTGGAGCACAATGGACATTTCAGGTGCTGAACCGGGCTTTCCGGCTG
>JAKSDB010000160.1 GCA_022360415.1 Chlorobiales bacterium | reverse complement strand
TTCTATACCCGTTGACGCGTCGTCACCGTCACCGTCATTGCCCAACGCATCCTCATGTACCGTACCGCTCACCGTCGCACTACCCGAGGACGCTTCGGCTGTCAGCGCAGGAATATCGTTCTCCACCGTAATCGTGAACAGCTCCGTCTCGCCCGCAAGCGTCCCCAGGTTCACCGTATCGCCGTCCGCATCGGTCACATCGACCAGACCCGTGAAGTTCAGCGACGAGATCGGATCGCTGTCCGTACCGTTACTCTTCAGCTGCGTCTGATCGTCAGGATTGTTCGTGTCAACCACATGATCCAGCTGGTCTTCCAGATCGAACGTCCAGTTACCTGTCCCGCTCTCGATCGTCAGACGGAACACCACACGCTCATCCGTACCCCCCAGGTCTGCTGTGGCGATCAGCGTTTCTTCACCCGGGACGCTCGTGTCTACACTATAGCTCAGCGCATCACCACGAGACGTCAGGCCGCCCAGCTCGGCGGTAATCTCGCTGCTTTGGCTCGTCGAGAAGCTGTAGCTCAACGGCTCGTCCGCACCGCTCTTGAACAGACTCGACAGGCTCGCATACGTCGTACCGTCTCCACTGATCTGCTCGACCTGAGACGCATCTGTGCCTTCCTCATTACCGACAGACTGGTCGGCTACATCGCCCCCAGAACCTCCGCCGGTATCGCCGTCATTACCCAACGCATCCTCATGCACCGTACCGCTCACCGTCGCACTGCCCGAGGACGCTTCGGCTGTCAACGCAGGAATATCGTCCTCAACGGTCATGATAAATGTTCCGACAGCATCAACGGGATCCAGATCATAATCGAGAGCCTGAACGACACCTGTGAGGTTCAGCTCCATGACCTCGTTGTCGTCGCCATTGTCATTGGGATGGTCCAGCTGATCCAGCAGCGTGAACGTGTAGTCGCCCGTTTCCGGATCGGTTATCTCGATCCGGAAAACATCGCCTCCACCTGCTGTGCGGCCATAGATCACCGTCTCGCTCACATAATCGAAAAACACCTGGCTGTCTTGGGAGTAGACATTGTCTCCACCGGTCGTCCTGACCGGGTCACCGTCGACAGTTGCCTTGAATGCATAGCTGCCAGGCTGATCGGCACCGATGCTGAACAGACCCGCTATGTTTCCGCTCGCCACCGTATCCTCGCTGTCACCGTCACTGTTACCATTCGGCAACTCGTCTTCGTCAACATATCCCGTCACGCTCTCGCTCAGGCCTACCGGAACATCATCTATAACAGTCACAGTAAAACTGGAGCCGATCGAGCCGCCTCCTCCATACTGGACGGTAAAGTTGAACGCCAGCACCAGTTGGTTTTCCCCATCACCATCGGGGTGGTCAAGCTGATCAAGCAGGGCAAAAGTATAGGATTGTTCTCCAGTCTGCGAACCGGGATTGTTGATTACTGCCTCGAAAACCTTCTGGTCATTTTCAGGGATGCCCGAGGGAGGAAGATCTCCGGTATAACCGATCAGGGTGTGACCATCGGGTGAAACATAATATTTAACCTCTTTACCCTCTGAAGTCAAACCGGCAGGAGGAGAGTTTCCTTCAAAAATCGTATTGATTGATTCATTACCGGGAGCTATCCCAAGCGAACCGCTGTCGGAAGGATCGTCCGATTGATCTGTACCGTCAGGAACAAGATCGTCCTCATCAACGATTACATTATCAGGAGTGCCGATTTCCGGTTCTTTCCGCACGAAAGAACGGTCTGTACCTTCAAACTCCATCAGTATGGGAACAAACTCATCCTGCTCCACCCTTTCCGGAGGCGCAATCGACAATGCCAGCCTTGGATCATGCGTAGCACGGCTTTCCATCAAAGGGTCCGCGTCAGCGGCTCTTCCTTCGACTGACGGATCATATTCACTGTTAATTGATACAAAACGGTAATCAGGGGCATCAGGCGCGGCACCCCCTTTCTCTACACGCAGATAACCATGCGATACATACGGGTACTCATCGCCCGATTCATCCAGATACTCCCAGTCCGCCAGAAGCTCTTCACGCGGTTCGTCAGCCTGCTCTTTTTCTTCTTCGACATCTTTGAACTGATCGACGAACGCCCCTATCATCCGTATTTCACGGTTTTGATCAATTGTCACAAGGGAGTTGTCAAGCATCTGCAAGTCAACGCTGCTTCCGTCACCTGTAATCAGAACTTCACTTTCATATATCTTGTCGCCCGCTTTGAGTGCACGCATTCTCCCGTCCTCTGAACGTGCATAGACGGTACCGTTGACCTTGACTACTGTTGCTATAATTCTGTTCATTTAATCTCCTCTCTCCTCCACGTTGGCAAATCCTTCTTCACCAAATCATTGATCAAATTTTTGGGGGATAGCGGGAAGCAAGAAACACCGGGGCTTAAAGGGTTACATCAGTCCGTTACATCAGTCCGCAGTGATCATTGCACAGTAATCACGCTAACCCTACCGGAACCACAGCAACTTTCGTACCACTTGCCTTAAAAAGAAGGGCTGGATAGCAGGAGAGAAAATGATTAGACTCTTGTGTGCGCTGTATCCGGGGAGATTTTTTTCGGAATGAATTCTTCGTCAATGATTGATCTTCAACGATGAAAGGAATGACACGCAACGTGCCATCCTGATACAGTAATACACTCCTGATTCCGGGAAAAAAATCAAATTGAGACACGTCATGCGCACCAAAAGCGCCTTCATCGCAGAAAAGCACTGCATGTTCAGGGAAGGAAAGGAGAGAGGAAAATCGTGGGGTAGAAATGGCGGGAATGACGGGAAAAAGAAAAGCCCGGCAGAAAACCGGGCTTAACAAACTTGAGCAATTTATCACTTCGCAGATCTGACAAAAATCGCATTTTCAATTCTTTCAAACGCATTATTGTAAATAGCAGCCTCAAGAATTGGAGTATCCTCTCTATCTGATCTACCCCATGCGGAAGAGGTTTTTTTGCTGTTAACAAAATTAAGGCGCACTCTCGTTATTTTTCCAACTTCTTCGATAAATGCGGTCGCTGAAGTTTGTGAGACCTTGGACTCTCCAACCAAAAACTTGTATGTTTTATCGCTTTTAGCGCTTCCCTCAGCAGTAATAAGCCCAGTGCTTTTATCCGCACTTTTAATTATATATCCAAGGTCTTGGAATACCGAGATAACACTCGGAAAAACAACATCGATCTTCTGTTCGTATTCTCTTGTTTGCAAACTCTGAATCTCCAAAGGAGTTAGAGCAGGTGTTTTTGTTGTGGCACAACCAGCACACAGAAAAATTAAACCGATTAACGCGAATTTTAAAGATTTCATTTTTTTTTACCCTTTTAAAAGTTGGAAGTTCTGCTTCTAAAATCTGTTACAACATCATTCTTATCGAATTTGATGATAAGTGTGATCATTTGAGAACTGCTCTCAAAACCGGTTGTGTTTGATGATTGACCACCGAAAATTATTGTCCAGTAACCTGATTGACTGGAAGACTGACTGACTTGCGCTGCCCTTTGATAAGTCCATACTTCTCTACCAGAACCATCCCTTGTCGTTATATTTGGTGCCCCAAAATTCTCTAAGACTTCCGCTTTTGTGGTTTTTCCGACTACAAGGTTCATCTGAACATTTCCTTGGGTAAGCTGAGAGTTACGCTGTGTCACAGGTTGAGACGTCGTTGCGCATCCTCCCAGCGATAAACCTATCGACACGATCAAAAAAACAGCTAATTTTTTCATCGTAATTTTTGCTCCGTTTTAGAGGTTAATTCAAGACAAGCCTTACTAGAGGAGTAATTTTTTTCGAAACAACTCATGCCGAAAATTTAAGTAAATAGCCACAAAATATGAAGTTTTATTATTTTGCGGCGACGAGCAAACAGTATCGCCATTGCGTCCGTCAACGGAGAGCAGACTGTCAAGAAACTATGGATTGAGAAAGGCACCGTCAGCCTCGTTCCAGGCAACGGAAACTACTTGCCCGTCGAAATCACAAAGGATATGGATTTCTGGGTTCAAGGCTTAGTCACTTGGGTGATTCGGAAAACTGCATAAAAGCAAAAGCATCTGTCAATTTCAAGAAATCCCGAAGCGCTTGTGCATATATTCGATTGCTTCCAGCTCTGCTGGTTTGGAAGTCTTGTTTGTTCTTGACATATTTTCGGCGGCACACAATGTGATCTCGATCAAATCCTTTTCCTGTCTTGAGATACGTCCAACAATTTGACGGTAAGCAGCAAGAGAAGGGATATCAATGCGATCAAACCATTTTCTTATGGTGTCTGCGGGAATCTCCTTATTGCTTGCCAGATCACGTATAAAATCATAGATAACTCCTCGCTCTCCTTGTCTTAGCTGCCCATCGGCCTTGCCGACGTAGAGTAGTGCACGAAGGTTGTCCATATACTGATTAAATACCATGGTTAAAGCCGCATACGGTGACGCTTCATATTTTAAACGCAAAAAATTCTCGAGGTCACGGACAACTTCTCCGGTTTCGAGATCAACCGCACTTTGTACTCTTGAGAACTTGAACATCCTTTGAGCATTTCTCAAGTGGCAAAGCCCTTTAAACATTGAACTATCACCATTGAATGAACAATACTGAACATCAACGGCTCTGGTCGTTTTCAATCCCGCAGAATCGATGTACTCAATTTCAATTGATGCTTCGCATGGCACAGCATCATCAAAATTCCAGTCGTCCCCTTCCCAAGCATCCTTCCCAGATTCTCCATCATCATCGTAGGAGAAAGTTACATTTACATTGATGTCTTCAGATTCATTACGTGAATTGAAAAACTTCTCCTGTATAAACGGAATCACTGGAGGAAGCAATGCACCGCCGATTGCGATGTAAGCAAGCGCAAGTCCGAAATTATCCGTAAATGCACCAAGCCCGGCAAGCAACAACAACACCCCAATAATCCACCTAACTGTTACCATGTCACATGTATTTCGAGTTTGATAATGCCCAGAATATACGCATATTTTTAGGCATAGGAAGAATTCGGAGCTGAAGGAATTAAGCTGTTGCCCAGCAACCACCACTACGAGCCGATCGAGATTACTGAAGATACGAAGTTGGATATTCAGGAAGTGTTGACGTGGGTGATTAGGAGGACAGGATAATTAAACATATAATAACATGCATTTCATTTTATAAAATATATTAAGCTAGATTTTTATAAATTTTTTAAGCGACTTGGTTGCTGCACATATACTTCCTCACTTTTATACGGCAGATATAAAACTAAAATATAATATATATCGTTTTCCGCGGGGAGTCGTAATGTATTTCTTATTTTATCGTATTCATTCACAATAAATTCTTCTTCAATATTTTTCATTTTATCTTTGATTGACGTTGGCATCGTTGCTAATTGTATAAATTTTTTACTTAAAACCCTATAGCCTCCCTCTCTATACAAATTATATACCTCACTATGTCTTAAAAATCGAATGGCACTCTTATAATCATTTTCGCCAATCTTATCTTTAGAATACGCAAGTCTCAAAGAACAATCAGATACACTTATAAACGCCTCGTTTATTACCGTTATACTTACATCATTTACCTTTAATATATTTCCATATTCTTTACATTTAGTATGATCAACAGCTATAACATCATATTCCTGTAAAAAATCATAAACCAGTTCATCATTCATACTCAACATTTCATAAACAAATTTTTTTATTTGATCTGACATCACAATACCAAAACAGTTCTGATCTCCTTGAACCAGTCTATATGAAAACAAGTATTCCATAATTGATCTATGCGCAAACTTATAATTTCCATCAGCATCTCTATTCAGAAGAGACCGGCCCTTTAACCTCCACGAAGGCATTTTTATTCCCCATTCTTCAGAAAGCGCCATTAATTCATTTGATGTTATTTCTTCTGCGCCTCTTTTTTCTCGATTAGAATAAAGCTCAACTGCCATTAGCTCTGAAAACTTTCTAAGTTCAGATTTTTCTTCTTTTATTCCTACACTTTCTCTTTCAAGCCAAGCTTCGACCATTATTTCATATAACTCATATGTATATTCCACTGCTTTATTGGAGGTTACAATATCAGATATATGCGCCAACAACATTGGCCGAACACTCAATAAAGGAACTTTTTCCAAATATTCATTTGCCTTTCTTTTTGCCTTATAACTTAATAATGAAAACTTTTTATTTATATACTTTTTTATCTCTTTATCGTCAAATGGAGAAAGATATAACTTCCATAATTCATAAGCCTGAATTTCTCCTGCCTTCCTAGGCTCAATTTTCATTATACCTGTTTCTTTCGGTATTTCTTCATCTTTTGGAAAAAATTGCGTCCTACTTGTTATTATCACTCGTTTGAATTCACGACATAAATCAAACAATTCACTCATTCTTTTTTTATGATCATGAACAGCCTTAACATCTTCATCAAATGCATCTAAAAATATAGCCGTCTCACTTTTATCTTCAATCTTTTCAATCAAACCATCAGAATCTTTAGCACCCAAAGGAATTAATGCTAAATTATGACGCTTTTTCGGATACCTCTTTTTGTAATTGTAAGCATAATAGTTAAGCATAAAAGATGTCTTTCCTGTACCTGAATCTGCAAGTATTATCAGATGCCTTTTAGAACCTTCCTTATCGAGGAAATCATCAACTTTATTAAATAAACTTTCTCTAGTGGCAATAAGGGCAAGACGAGGTTCTTCCTCAGAAGCAGGATCAAGATTTGAACATTTAGGCCGAATATAGTAACGTGTAGAATTGTTTATAGTAGCCTCATTATATGGGCCAAGGCCTAATTTATTTTTTAATATTCTCTTGTTACGTAACTCTTGAAAGAATGGCAGTAAATTAAAAAAAATAGCTGCTATGCTAACTAAAACAGCAATAGCACTAATAATCAAAGCTATATTGCTTAACTCAAACTGTATTTCCGACGGCAACATATCTTGCATAGCAATAAAAATTACATGATCAAAAATAGTTTACCTTTAAAATTATTGCTCGTGACCCCGGATGCAGCAAGGATTAATCCAAAAGACCTGCCAGTAAGATAAGCAGGATAAAGAATGGTCGAATTATTCGTAAAATCCTCATATCCGAGAGACTGCCATGAATTAACGGAAAGTACTATCACGGATACCACTACGGTAAATATACACACTTTTGCATACAAATTCCCGCCACAAATGAACAGAAGCGAACAAAAAATCCCGGCGCTCAACCGGGCATAATCCAAGCCCCCTTTCCAACCTCCCGCAAACAGAGAAGCCCGGACGGAGCCAGGTTTTGATCTCACTTCGTCACATAAACATTCAACGCAAATCATTCAGCCATCCCTGAACAATTTCAGCATTAGGAGACCCAAGTTCATTAAAGAGGCGTATCGATTGTTGCCACATCTCTTCTGCTTGATCGAGATATCCTCGCGTCTTATACACGATTCCGAGGTTGCCGTATTGATTCGCCATGCCCTCCTTGCGACCCAGTGCCTCTTCGATGGCTAAGGACTTTCTGTACATCTCTTCTGCTTGATCGAGTGCTCCTCGCGTCTTATACACGTTTCCGAGGTTGCCGTAGTCGCTGGCCATGCCCTCCTTGCG
>JAKSDB010000059.1 GCA_022360415.1 Chlorobiales bacterium | reverse complement strand
ACATCTGCTGATTTCGACCATGATGTTCTGCTTTGCTACGATTACCGGTCAACGGCAATGCATGCCGGGATTCTTGGTTCTGTCGGAAGCTATACCGCGCGAACGCTTGTTGCCTGGTCACTTGGCGTCTGGGCGGCCGGACGGGCCGGGCTGGATGGAATCGACAGGGCACTGGCCATCAACGGTACGCTGACTCCCGTTAACGATGATGAAGGAATTCCGCCGGATATGTTCCGGGCAACGCTTGAGGGCTATGACGAGGAAAACAGGAGAAGGTTCACGCGGAGAATGTGCGGCAGTAACGCTTCGCTTGGGAAGTTTTCCGCTCTTGCTCCCCAGCGCGATGCTCGCGATCAGAAAGGGGAGCTTGCCTGCATCCTCCGGGATGTTCTGGAGGATGATCGGGATGGTGGGCCATCCTGGAACTATACACACGCGCTCGTCGGTGGACGTGACATGATTTTCCCTCCTGAAGCCCAGCAGCGGGCATGGCATGGGATACAATGCAGACTGGAAGAAAAAATGCCGCATTTTCCGTTTTTTGAGTACAGCAGCTGGCAGGAGATATGCGCATGCATGGAGTAGTGAACAAGGAACTTGTCAGACAGCGGTTCGCCAGGCGGCTGAGGGGATATCGCCGCCACGCGATCATTCAGGAAAGCATGGCGTCCGAGCTTGCGGAGCTTATCTGCAAAGGTGCAAAAAAACCATCGTTTGGAAAGGTGCTGGAGATAGGGGCGGGTTCCGGCGCACTGACGGAAGCGCTGCTCAGCCGTTGTGACATTGGACGTTATTATGCAAACGATCTGGTCAGCGAGAGCAGTGAACTGATACGCAGGATTGTTCTGGATCAAGGTGTGCGGGAGTACTCGTTCATAGCAGGAGATATAGAGCATTGCAGAGACTTGCCCGATCAGCTCGACGTGGCGGTTTCGAATGCTACCGTGCAATGGCTTGCCGATATGCCTGCTTTTTTCCGGAGGATTTCGGATATCGTCAAAGCAGGGGGCCTGCTTGCGTTCAGCAGTTTCGGAAAAAGGAACATGCTCGAGATACGTTCGATCGAACCACATGGGCTCAAATACTATCCTCTTTCAGAGCTGGAAGATATGGCAAAACCATTCTTTGCTCCCCTGATCCTGCATGAGGATGTGCGAAAGCTCGATTTCAGATGTCCTGAGGAGGTGCTGCGCCATATCAGCCGAACAGGGGTTAACGGTCTGGCCCGTGAAAGATGGACAAAAACCCGTCACCGCAGTTTTGTCGAGCGTTACCGTTCATCGTTTTCGTCGGGTTCCGGCGTTCACCTGACCTATCATCCACTGTTTTGCGTATTTCGGAGAAAAGAGGAGCTGGATTGTTAAATTATTTTTAATTGTTGAACTGTTGATGTGTTTAAATTAACGAGAGCTTTTTAATAATTGCTAGCTGTTTCTCCCTGTTTCTGGTTTGGAGTTTTTCTTTGAGGCTTTTTTAGAGGATTAAATCGCAGCATGTACTTTAAGCACCAAGGCATCTCTGGCATTGAATTATCTCGTTTGCTTTACTATCAGATTTAGAGAACATTTGCTGACGGTATTAGATAGTCATCGCCTTACCAATTATTGCCTAAATGCTTGTGATTTATTACTCTAGGATACTTAGAGGCTATTTCCCGATTGGTTACACGAGAGAAATGCTAAAAATGAAAAAATCCATGAATTTTCAGAATGTTACTTTAGCTCAATGTGGTGGAGATGTGGCTAATTTGCCTGAAATTCATTTCTACAGAGCAAATGAGAAGCCTTATGGGGCATTCAGCAACTTGTATAGGCGTCCCATTGTATTTGATGGCCGAGAGTATCCAACTTCAGAGCATGCATATCAAGCGGGTAAGGCTGCCAAGGAGTCAGTTCGTGAGTGGATTCTGAGTGCACCCAGTCCATCCTTGGTAGCAATGGCTGCTCATGGCTTGTATAAGTGGGACATTGTTCCTGGTTGGTCTAAAGTGAAATTTGATCGAATGCGGGCTGTATTACGCATAAAATTCTCACAGCATCAGGATCTACAAGAATTATTGCTTTCTACAGGAGATGCTCGCTTAGTTGAGTCGGCTAGAACAGACAATGCTGTCAACCGACTTTGGGGTGAGGTTAACGGAAAAGGTAAAAACATGTTGGGCATCCTCCTAATGGAACTTCGGTCTGAACTTCAGCTTGAGTCTAAACAATTCACGGTCAAAACAGAGGTAAAAAAAGAATTGAGCTCTAAAACCTTCGCTACCACAAACGTCATCGAACCAGTTTGCTAATCCATTCGAGATGGAACAAAATTATTATGACAATGAGTTAAGCCAGTTAGTAGCGACGTATCAGCATGGACTAACGCTTGACGTTGCGCCTCTAAAGTCTGCGATAGCAGGTGCTTGCGAGTCGAGTATTATCGGTGTCGGTTCAGGTGGCTCGTATACTGTGGCATCTTTGCTGTGTAATTTACATGAGACCTATACAGGACGCCTGTCTAGACCTGTCACTCCTCTCGAAATAATTTGCAACCCGACGCTAGCGGCGGCCAGCCCAGTATTCTTTTTGTCAGCCGAAGGCCGTAATCCGGATATCTCTGAGGCGTTACGTCGAGCCCGTAGGCATAGTGCAAGGATCATCCACGTTCTTAGCAATCGATCAAACAGTCTTTTGATGGAATGTGTTGATGAGCTAACGGATGTAAGTAAACATGTTTTTCATCTTGAAAAGAAGGACGGCTACCTAGCAACGAACAGTCTATTGTTGGATGCAATAGTCATTGCTAGAGCATATGCTGAACTCGATTTTAATAGCAATGGCCTTCCACCTGAGTTACACCAATTACGTATCGATCGTTATTCAGTTGAAGAATGGCTGGATAACGCAAAAAAGTTCATTGCAGAATTGTCAAAACGAAGGGCACTTACGGTGGTTTATTCGCCATTACTGCGCCCAATTGCTGCCGATCTTGAATCAAAGCTATCAGAAGCTGCGCTGCTTCACTGTCAGTTAGCGGATATTCGATCATACGCCCACGGACGCCATCTCTGGCTTGCAGAACGTTCAGGTGAATGCGCAATGTTGGCATTGACCGAACCAACTCTGGGCAGCTTGTGGGCACGTATGGCTGAATTTATTCCTCAGGAAATACCTATGTTGTCCATGGCCTTAAGTGGTTCTTCACCACAAGATTTGATAGCTGGGATCGTTGCTCAGATGCATCTCGTCGCTGAGATTGCCCGGGCTTTTGACGTGGATCCGGGTCGTCCAAAAGTTCCTCAGTTTGGCCGAGATTTGTACTACCTTGATTTGAAAAACGTTATTCCTGCACCATTTGAACCGCCTGCAGGCTCTGAACTATCAAAATCTGAAGTGCTTGGTGCTCATTGGCCGTCTTCGCAAGGCACAAGTTCGATTCGTCGTGAACAACAGGCATTCATCGATGCTCTCACCAAACAGCATTTTCGCGCAGTGGTATTCGATTACGACGGGACTCTCTGCAGTTCTCAGAGAAAGGCCGTTCCTCCTCCAGAAAAGATATTGAAGTATATCGAAAATCTAGTAAGATCAGGAGTAGAGATCGGCATAGCATCTGGCCGCGGTGGCTCAATTCAAGAACACCTGAAAGAGGTTCTTCCTGATGATATTCTAGAGCACATTCAGTTAGGCTTGTACAACGGCGGCTGGATTGGCAATGCTGTATTACCGCCAGAAAAAAAAAACGAAACCAGCGAGTTCCTTAATCACGTCAAGAGAATTGCTGTGAGATTGAGAAACCTTGGAGCTCCAATTCAGGAAGTAAAAGCAACCCAGCCATACCAAATTAGTATTCGTTTCCAAGAAGGTCTCTCAACAGAGCAAATGTGGTTTGTAATGGCTGACTCACTACGCCAAGCTGGGCTTGACCTCTCGAGTATGGTAAGAAGCAAACATTCTATTGATGTGCTGGCTAAAGGAATTAGCAAAGCGACGTTGATGGCGCACATCATCCAGAAATTCAAAATTAATCCCAATGCCATATTGACAATGGGTGACCAAGGGGCTTGGCCCGGCAATGACACTGCACTTTTAGAACACAGGTATTCTCTCAGCGTAGATGTTCCTTCAAGGAGGCTTGATCGCGGTTGGAAACTTGCCCCAGCCCACTTGCGGGATGTTGACGCTACGCTTTGGTATCTTGAGCAGTTCACGATTGATCCAGCGAAGAAGATATTTCAAATTTCAATAGCTCATTAAGTGCATCAAATGATATATGCAAGATCAAAATGCCGCGAAACTTTTGGCTAAGGTCATGAGATGGAACGATGAGGAAGTCTCACGATTTCTACCCAAACTTCTGCTTCTTGCTGATTACAAATATGACCACTATCAACGATTCGGCCCCGGTCGACGTTTTATAGAAAATTTGGCCCTTTGGTTGAACCAATTCGCGGAGTCAGACCGAAAAGCTGCCTTGGAGTTAGTCACAGAACGGTTGATATATTTCTCTGATGCAGAGTTTTCGCACTTGGTTCGTATAGCCTATCCGGACGTTATAGATCAAGAATGTATGCGGCTGGTGGCAGAAGAACACGATATACCTAGCCATAGAGTGCAAAAGATCGTTACCAACAGTCGTTTCAAGGAATTAAAGATCAAATCGCTCTATTTGGGGCTTAGTGATGGTGCCAGAACGAACGAGCTTAGAAGGGCAAGTGGAAATTCGATAAGTAACGAACAAATATGGCAAGCATACGAACTAGGCGAAGACAAAGCCAAAGATATGACTGATGCTCTTGAAGAAAGACTTAAAAAAAATAAGTATTCCAGTACAGCTCCCCGATTTAATCTAATCTGGTTACTTGACGACTTTTCTGGAAGCGGTTACACCTATATTCGTTACGTTGACAAGGGTATCTATAAGGGTAAAATCTGGAAGATTTACGACCGCCTACATCGTGGTGGCCTCGTCGATCCAACGCACTATGAGGTGTTTTTATTGCTATATGTCGCGACTCGACAAGCGGTCGATCATATTGAGTATTGGGCAGAACGATTTACATCGGAGTTTGGATATAAGCCCCTTCAGATTAGAGTCCTCTGCATCATTGAACAGGACATAGCGATTCTAAAAGAATCTTCTGATCCAATATTTAGTCTCGCGAACAAACCAGAGTATTACGATAACCAAGCTAACGATAAACACATTGAAATTGGCGGCACTGCCGATGCAAGACTTGGCTTTGCTGGATGCGCTTTACCAGTAGTTCTTTCGCACAATACTCCAAACAATTCTATTTATCTGCTTTGGGGACAGGAGTCTTTCGATCCATTTGGCTTGTTTCCTAGGATGAGTAGGCACAAAGAATTCTAATGGCATATAAAGCTAATCCTTTTTTAGAGAGGATGTCCGAAAGAACCACCTCGGACATGGATTTTGCTCGTTTATTTTCCCCTAAAATTTTGGAAAGATTAACTGAAGATGCTTTCGATGGGGCTGTGCACATATTTCGTAGTGCTCCAGGTGCTGGAAAGACAACGCTTCTTCGAGCCTTTACCCCTGCTGCATTAAATGCATTTTACAGGTCACGACATATCCCGGAGCTAATAGAATCGTTCAGATATCTCGTCTCACACGGCGTGGTCCATGAAGATAATGGTCCACAAATGCTCGGAGTTATTCTGTCATGCGCTTCCGGCTATGCTGATCTTCCCCCTGGAACTGACCTGATAAATGAAGGCTTGTTCAGATCTCTTTTTGATTGCAGAGTAGTTCTTAGAACGCTGCACAGTATATGTACATTGTTTGACATCAGTTCAAATGAACAACTGGATCAAATCCGCTTATCTTATGATGAGGCAGCTATTGATCTGAAGAACATTCCACTACATAAAGAACCTAGTAAACTCTTGACTTGGGCAGAACAGCAGGAACAAATCGTTTATGCACGGCTTGATACTTATGATGGACCTCAGGATGAAAACATGCCGTTGCATAAACGATTTGAGAGCATCCTTTGGTTTCAATATGTCCGCTTCCATTTCAAGAATCGAATCGTTGCCCCACGACGCTTATTGATGATTGACGACCTTCATAAATTGCGCAGAAAACAGCGAGCGCTATTGCTAGATGAACTTACAGTATTGCGTCCGTCAGTTCCCGTATGGTTTGCCGAAAGAACAATTGCTTTGGGAAATGATCTCCTTTCACAGGGAGTGCGCCAAGGACGCGATCTACGCGAATATGCCCTTGAGGATATGTGGAGTAGCAAAAAAGGAAGCCATCAGTTTAGTACTTTTGCTCAAAATATTCTTGATAGACGAATGTCCCTCCAAGACGTTGTAGCCTCAAGCTCATTCTCACAATGTCTCCAAAGCAAGTTTCACCCTGATGAGATCCGGGATAAAGTCATTCAAGGAATCAGGTCTTTCATTGATGAAACGGATAGCCATGGGATCAATATACGTTATAGCGAATGGTTAGCACGAGCTCGGGAACGTGCTGAAGAAATTACAATAGATACACTTATTGATATATACGTTACGCGAATCCTGATAGCTCGTGATGAAGCCAAAAGACAGATGACTCTAGACTTAGCGCTATCAGCAGAAGAACTTGAGGATAAAGATAATTCTCAAGTACGTGGTGCAGCGAAGATATTTATTCATGAGGAGCTAAAAATTCCGTATTACTATGGCCTAAACTGCTTATGTGACTTGGCAACAAACAATATTGAGGAATTGCTATCACTTTCCGCAGCTCTTTATGATGGGTTGCAAGCAAAACAGGTGTTGCGAAGGCCTCAATTAGTTTTATCTCCATCTGAACAAGAAAAAATTCTTATAAAAGCGGCTAAGCTCAAAAGCCAATTCATACCGAAAAATCACACGGAAGGCTCTCGAGCACTTCGGCTTCTTGACTCAATAGGAAAATTTTGTCGTGAAAAGACATTTCAGCGTAACGCTCCTTATGCACCAGGAGTAACGGGGGTGCGTTTGTCTCAAAGTGAGTTTATAAAACTAAACGCATTATCCAAACCTTTGGGAAGTTCCAGTGAAGTTTTGATCCGCGTGCTTGCTGAATGCTCCGCTGACAATCTTTTGTTTCTGAAATCCAGTTCTGCAAGTACGTCAAGAGAATGTGGGACGATTTTCTACTTGAACCGGACGCTCTGTTCCTGTTACGGATTACCTGTTCAAATGGGAGGGTGGCAGGATGTTTCAGCAAGTGAGCTTATCAATTGGATGGAACGAGGCTTTGTTCCATCTCGTCAGCCCAAGTTGTGGGGATGAAATAATGCTTTGGAATTATTACGTCTTTCGGCGAGGCCGAGATGTCCATGAATTATGGAATCAGTTATTTGGTTCCAGGTCGATCAGGCTGTTGTATATCGCTGGACGCGGCTTCGACGTCCGTGCCATACGTGTTATGGAAGAGTTTGTATCAAGTGTGTGCACGTCCGGTTGCCGAATTCAGAACGCGCAACTTCTTTTGGTTGGTTTCAACGGCTACACTTTGGATAATGAAATTAGCCAACTGACAGAGGAAAATGCTGCAAAGCTAAAATCTATTTTTAGTCAGCTGGGGGAATGTCAAACCATCACTATTGAAGGCTCATCCGATGGCGAGAACGAACTCAGTGCCGGAACAGCCCTTCGGTTAGGAACGAAAAAAGTACTGGATGAAGTAACAGACCATACTGATATTGTATTGGATGTAAGCTCTGTCCCTCGTGTTGTTTACCTTTCGTTGCTAACTGGTTTACTCAACAAACTTGTTCCCAATAAGGAAGTCGTTGATGGAGTCTCTCCATTAACAGCGAATGGGGTTAACTTCCAAGTTATAGTTGGAGAAGACGCTGCTCTTGATGGGCATATTCAAGCAGAAGACCCAAGTAAAGAGCTCGTTCTGATTCCAGGCTTTTCGAGCGCATTTCATGCTGAGAGTATACAGGATTGGCCTATGGTCTGGTTTCCAATTCTTGGGGAGGGACGAGCAAATCAACTGCAAAGAGTCATGTCTTCAGCTATAATTCCTAATACGGCAGAAATTTGCCCCGTTTTGCCTCATCCTTCACGTAATCCTAGGCGTGCCGACAATTTACTCGTGGAGTATAAAGTGCCGCTATTCGACAGCCGTCAAACTCCTATGTCAAATATATTATACGCTCACGAGTCTAATCCATTTGAGACTTATCGTCAATTGCTCGGTGCAATGCAGAGATATCGCCATAGCATGACGATGATGGGCGGCTGTAGACTAGTGATTACGCCGCTCGGGAGCAAGCTCATTACGCTCGGAGCTGGTTTGGCTTGTTTTGAAATGCAGCCATCTAGCCTCAACAAAAAATTCGGAGTCGCAATACCGCATGCAGAACCAACTCGGTATTCTGCCTCGGTCGATGTACTTAAAAAATCAAGGCCGGATATTTCTGTGATGCTACTTACTGGAGATGCCTATTCTAGCGTTTGAATCATACAAAGATCATCTGTAAAGTACCAACAAAAGAAAATTCATAACTGTCACGAATCATCCTACGGATAAAAATCTTAAGGCAATATTAAACAGCTTGTAACAGCATAGCAACGCGAAGTGATGGATGCCGGATCACTCCTGTGTAATGTTCGTTCTTATTACACGGAGTGAAATCCGAACATCTATTTAGCGTGGCGGCATGACTGTCTTTTCTTACAAATCGCAAATTACGAATGACGAACTTGAACGGTAAAGTCATTGCGATAACGGGGATCGATACCGGGGTCGGCAAGACAATTGTCACAGGCTTGCTTGCCCGGGCCTTGCGGGAATCCGGGCAGAGGGTCATTACCCTCAAGCCGGTCGAGACAGGAGGCAGCGGCGTTTCGTCGGACATTGTCAGACACCGTGAGATTATGGGCATACCCTTGCAGGAAGTCGATCGTGACGGTACGACATGCCCGTATCTTTTCAGGCATCCGGCATCGCCGCACCTGGCGGCAGCTCTGGAAGAACAGGTTATCGATCTTTGTGTCATCGATGAAGCGACACGGCGGTTGCAGGCCGGATACGACACGGTTCTCCTGGAAGGAGCCGGCGGGCTGCTGGTGCCTCTCGGCGAGCAGATGTTGTTTGCCGACTACCTGAAGGAACGGCACTATCCGCTTGTTCTTGTCTCTTCTTCCCGGCTTGGAAGCATCAATCACACCCTGCTCACGCTTGAAGCCTGCCGGAAACGGGGCCTTCAGCTCAAGGGACTGTTTTACAATCTCGCCGGGAGCGCCGACAGTATTATTGCAGAGGATACGCTCACGGTGCTGGGCAATGCTCTCGGTACATACTGCTATGACTGTCCGGTTGTCGAACTTCCGGACCTGGAGAAAAGAAGTCTTGTACTCACGAATGAAGAGCTATCGAAAATATGCCATGAGCCTTGATTTCGACAGGGAGCATATCTGGCATCCCTACACCTCGATGAGAAATCCCCTTCCGGTCTATCCCGTGAAAAGAGCTTCAGGTGTGTACATCGAGCTGGAAAACGGGCAGCGTCTGATAGACGGTATGTCCTCCTGGTGGGCGGCGATTCATGGATACAATCATCCGGTCCTGAACGAAGCTCTGGAGCAACAGCTTGACAGGATGAGCCATGTGATGTTCGGCGGACTGACCCATGAACCTGCAATCAGGCTTGCGGAGCGGCTCGTAGAGATGACCCCGGCTCCTCTTCAAAAGGTCTTTTTCAGCGACTCCGGTTCGGTTGCGGTCGAGGTTGCCATGAAGATGGCGATGCAATACCACCAGGCGGCGGGGAATCACGAAAAGCACCGCCTCCTGACCGTCAGGTCAGGCTATCACGGCGATACCTTTGCCGCAATGTCTGTCTGCGATCCGGTTACCGGCATGCACAGCCTGTTCAGCAGGGTGCTTCCGAAACAGCTGTTTGCCGAAGCCCCCGGGTGCGGGTTTCATGAACCGTGCAGTGAGGATTGTATCGGCGATTTCAGGAAGATGCTCGAAACGCATCATCGTGAAGTGGCAGCGGTCATTCTGGAACCGATTGTCCAGGGGGCAGGGGGAATGCGTTTCTATTCTCCAGAGTATCTCCAGAAAGTACGTAAACTGTGCGATCGTTACAATGTGCTCCTGATCTTCGACGAGGTAGCGACCGGCTTCGGGAGGACCGGAAAAATGTTTGCCATGGAGCATGCCGGGGTTGTGCCTGATATCTTCTGTGTTGGAAAAGCGCTTACCGGGGGTTACATGACTCTTGCCGCAACGTTGACGACCGGTGAGGTTGCATCGGTGATCTCCGGTGCAGAGCCGGGTGTGTTTATGCACGGCCCGACCTTCATGGCGAATCCGCTGGCCTGTTCAGTCGCTGTGGCCAGTATTGATCTT
>JAKSDB010000020.1 GCA_022360415.1 Chlorobiales bacterium | reverse complement strand
CATCATGGATGAGCCGACCAACCATCTCGACATGCGCTCAAAGGAGATGCTGATCGACGCCCTCGAGAACTATGACGGCACCCTGATGCTGGTCAGCCACGACCGCTATTTCCTCGACAGCCTTGTCAACAAGGTCATCGAAATCAAAAACGGCTCCCTGAGAGTGTATCTCGGCAGTTACGGTGAATACCTTGAAAAAACCGAAAAAGCCCTGGCGGAAGAACAAAAGAAGATTGCCGTCATGCAGAAAAAAGACACCGGTAAAGAGACAGCACCTTCTGTCGGCAAGGGAACAACCTCACCGGGCAGCCACAACAGGCAGAAAGCCGAAAAGCTCGAAAAAAGGATCCTGAACCTTGAAAAACAAAAACAGGAATATGAAGCAAGAATGGGGGCACCGGATTTCTACTCCCTGCCGGAAGAAGAAACACGAAAAACCGTTGAGAGGTATCATGAACTATGTGTTGAAATCAACCGTCTCTATGCGGAATGGGAATCGGCCCTGTCCTGATCGATAATCGTCACAGTGCCGGGCTTTCTCGGTTCGGGTTCCGGCAAGGGCATCGCACTGTAACCGAAGACTGCGGCGGCATAGGGAACATGTTTCTCAGGAAAAGAAATCCCCAGTTCCTTGAACACCTCTTTTCCTTTCTCTGTCGAGTGCAGCATCATGATGGAGTGCATCCAGCATGAACCGATACCGAGCGAAGCCGCCGCAAGCATCATGTTCTGCATGGCAAGCGTACAGTCATAGCGAGGAGCAAGAGCTGTGCTGTCGCCGGTCACGATAATAAGAGCAGGAGCGCGGTAGAACACGCTGAAATCATCCCTGCGGGCAATCTCGCGCAACGCTTCGACGTCCGATTCCAGAAAAACCGTTTTGCAGGAGGTCTCGAGCTTCTCAAGAAGTGCAGGGTCACGAACAACGGTAAAGTGCCAGGGCTGCTGGTTCATTGCGCTTGGCGCATAACGGCCTGCCTCAAGAACCAGCTCAAGGGACTCGTCATCCACCCGGTCCGGCTTGTATGCCCGGATACTCCTTCGCTTAAGAATTGTACTGATCGTTTCATTCATGTACATCTATTTACCGTTCCCATTGACACAAATCTCGACAACATCGTAATTGCTGTCCACATGAAGGTCGGCAAGCGGCTTCAACGAACGAACATGGTGATGCTCCCGCTCAAGCACTTTCCAGCGGTAGCCGTCGGCCGGCTCTTTGCAGCGCAGCATCTGGTTGATCTTGGTCTCGTGATACGTCAGGTCGATAAAAACTCTCAAGTCAATGTCATCAGTGCGGATAGCATACAGGCCATCTATTATCAATAACCTGATTTTACTGAAATCCGTAAAAAGCTGGTCGATTTCCTCGGTAATAATATCGATGCAGGGTATGAATACCTGGCGGTTATTTCTGAAATCCTCGATGTTATCATGCAGAAGCTCCCAGTCGTACTCGTCGAATCCGACAGACTCGTAGTCATTACTTATCCTGTACTCCCTCCTTTCGAGTGGCGGAACCTTGTAATAGTTATCGGTGTGAAGGATCTTGACGCGGATATTATGATCTTTGAGCAGAAGAGCAAGTGAGTGAGCAAGCTCGGATTTCCCGGCTCCCGATTCACCGGATATCGCCACGACAAACTTGTAACCGGGATCCTCTTTTTCTATCTCTTTCAGATCATCGAGCAACCGCTCCATTATAACCTTTGCAGCGGACTTGTGCTGATCGTTTATCAGGAGAACGTCACCTAACATATTTCCTGCACTTCTGTGTACCCAGCCAGCAGGCACCGCTGGGAGATATTGACCCTACAAGCAAATTAACAGTTTTTACCTCTGAATTCCATGAGGAAAAAACTTTTACCTGAATTGAGCGATTGGGAGGCTTACCACAGGAAAAGGTGGCCTTGGCCACCTTTTCGGGGAGATGAAAAACAGCTCCAGCTATCAACCCATCTGCTGCGCTTCCTTAGCCTGTCTTGCTTTCTCGATGTACTCCGCCTGGATATCCCTTGATACATTGTATGCCTTTGAAAGACTGTCGGACCTCCAGAGCCTGGCATCAAACGCCATGCAGATGTTCCTGAGGAAAGGAATTCCTGCTTCTGTAACACGAACACCATCTTCATGCAGCTCGACAATACCGTCATTCTGCATGTCTTCCAGGCGAAACTTCGCGACGTCGAGCTCATCGCAATAAAGTTTCGGGTCCTCCCAGGAAGTTTCCTGCTTGCACATCAGGTTGAGAATGTGGCGGCGCAGAACAAGGTCTTCGTCAGTCAGCAGATGGCCCCGGTGCAGGGGGAAAACGCCGGCGTTCACTTCACGCATATAGTCTTCATGAAAACGTTCGTTCTGGGCAAAAGCGTACCATGTATCGCTTATCGAGGAAGAACCGAGAGCAAGCATCATCTGGGTAGTGTTCTCCGTATAGCCCATAAAGTTCCTGTGAAGCGTTCCGTTTTTCGCCGCTTCATAAAGAGCATCTCCCTCGATAGCGAAATGATCCATACCGATCTCATGATAACCGATCGATTCAAGCATCTCCAGTCCCTTGTCGTACAACTCCTGTTTGACAGCCCCGACCGGCAGGTCTTTCTCATTGAATTTCTTCTGCCCTTCGTACATATGCGGATTGTGACCGTAAGCGTAAAATGCTATCCTGTCGGGTTTGAGTTCCATAACTTTCGCAATTGTATCGGTAACGGTCGCAAGGGTTTGTTTCGGCAAACCGTAAACAAGGTCGAAGTTTACCGACGTAAACCCGATCTCTCTTGCGATGTCGACTTTCTCCCGAACCAGTTCATAAGGCTGCAGACGGTTGATTTCCTTCTGCACCACGGGATCAAAATCCTGGATACCGAAGCTCATCCGCCTGAAACCGACACTGTAAAGCGCTTCAAGGTGCTCCTTTGTTGTCGATCGAGGATTGGTCTCGAAGCTGAATATATAGTCATCCATCCGGTTGACATGCTCATAAAGCCCGTCGACAAGCCGGACGAGGTTATCCGGGCTTAAAAACGTGGGAGTACCGCCGCCGATGTGCATTTCCTTGACATTGAGCGTCCCGGGGAACACATCGAGATACATCTTCCACTCTTTGAGAAGGGCCTGGAGATAAGGTTGCTCGAAGGAATGGTCCTGGGTCCGGTAGGCATTGCACCCGCAGAAATAGCAGTAGTTTTCACAGTAGGGAATATGAATATACATGCTGACGCCGGTCGTGTCGTTGCTGTCATTGAAGCCTTTTATCATGGCCTCTTTCCACTGTTCCTGGGACACCCCGTCAGTGCTCCATGAGGGAATGGTCGGATAGCTTGTATACCTTGGACCGGGATTGCTGTACTTATCTGCAAGATTTATCGCCATTGTAATCTTCCTCTACAAGTGTTAAGTTTCTTTTCTCGTACCCGTGAAAATACACAAAACTCGGTAATTTCTTAAATAAAAGGGCACCTCTGTACAACGGTGCCAATCCATTTTTTATTATGACAAATACTGCTGACAATGTATCTCCTCTTGTCGGAATCCTCATGGGTTCCGATTCCGATTTCGATATCATGAAAGAAGCCGCTTCCGTCTTCGACGAATTCAACATTCCCTACGAGGTTTCGGTCATTTCGGCTCACCGTACCCCCAAAGACCTTGAACAATACGCCACGTCTGCAAAAGATAACGGGCTGAAAGTAATCATAGCCGGTGCCGGCGCCGCAGCGCATCTTCCCGGCGTTACAGCCGCTCTTACGGTGCTTCCGGTAATCGGCGTGCCGATCTTCAGCAAAAAACTCAACGGTCAGGATTCGCTGTATTCTATCGTACAGATGCCTCCGGGCATTCCGGTTGCGACAGTGGGTATAGACAACGCAAGGAACGGGGCTCTTATGGCAGTTCAGATTCTTGCTCTGACCGATCCGTCCATCATGTCTTCTCTCGAAGAGTTCCGCGGTAAACTCGCTGATGCCTCGCGTATGAAGAACAGGAAAGTACAGGAAAAGCTCAATGCATCCGGCTGACTATTGGATTGAAAAACTCGATCTTTCACACCACCCCGAAGGGGGTTACTACCGTGAAACCTATCGCAGCAAGACCTCTTACGAGTTCCGCAAAAGCCCGGTTTTTTCCGGAAACCGGGCTTTTGCTACCGCGATTTACTACCTGCTGACAGAAAACGAACGTTCCCGAATGCATAGAATCAAATCCGACGAGCTCTGGTTTTACCATACCGGAAGCCCGCTGACGGTTTATCTGTTTCACGATGTCGGTTTTATGTCAACGTTCAGGCTCGATCCTGATTCCGGAACCTTTCAGGGCATCGTCCCTGCAAACACCTGGTTCGGAGCAAGACATGAGACACCGTCTCCAGGCGCCTATACACTGACAAGCTGTATGGTTTCTCCCGGTTTTGATTTCAGTGATTTTACCCTGGCCGACCGGGACTCTCTTATCAGAAAATTCCCGCAGTACACCGATATCATCAAAGATCTTACCTGACGCACATCGTTTTTCTCGCGCGCGCGTATGCCGTTTATAGATAACCTAAATTGAGCATTTGCTGAAACGCTCAGTTCACCTGATAGCTGTGCACGCTGTTTTGAGCGGAAGGCAGGTAGTTTACTCCGAACCAGCTGATCAGCAGGACAAAGAAAGTCAGCCCAAGGTACCATTGCAGTTTCCTTTTCCCAACCTTTTCGGTATGAAGATGCAGGTATCCCAGATACGAGAGCCATGCGATAAATGCCCATGTTTCTTTTGGGTCCCACGTCCAGTAATGTCCCCAGGCCTCCTTTGCCCAGAAAGCCCCGAAAAGGAGACCGAATGTCAGAAACACAAAACCCAGCACGGCAAGATAATGGCCGACGGCTTCACCGCGCTCGCTGCTTTGTGATCGATAATCGAGATAAATATTGTGCCATGCCGCAGCGGATGCGGCTGCAAGAAACACATAGCCTATCATGTAGACAATTACATGCGGGACGAACCAGATACTCTGCAGCGCAGGCATGAGCGTTTTATCAAGAATGTCCGGATATGCGAGATTGATCCCCAGGAAAAAAGCTGCCAGTGCCATACAATAGAATTTCAGCCACGGGATTTTCCAGCGATATTCAACCAGAAAACCAACAAGCGGGATCATCGTCGCATACCAGAGCCGTGTTTCCCCAAGGGTTCTTAACGGAGGCCTTTCAAGAGTCTGCCAGAAAAGAACAAGAAACACAACCATCACCACACAGCCGAAACCCATCAGCAGATGTGAGGGGACTTTCAGTACCTGTTTTTTTGCCGAAAAGAGGTTTAGGACGCTTCCCCCGCCCCAGCAGGCAAAAGCAACAGATGCTACTATCGGAAACTCATTCCATGTCATTTTTTCGACGATTTTTTCATGCCCTGCCAGAAAAACATGAGGTTACCCGCCATAATCAGATAGAAGCCAAGATATACTACAGGAAGCCATGGGTCCTTTACTCCTTCGGCCACACTCAGGGTCGACCACTTACCTGCTTTTTCATCATAACCGGCCTGATAGATTTTCCATCCTGCAAATTCGAAAGGCTTGTTGACTTCAAGTGTTGCGATTGCTTTGTTCCCGCCATTGTCGATGAACATCACTTCAGAGGAAAATTTTCTTGGCGTACCGGTGAGAAGAACAAGGGCGAACTGCTCGACCACAAGATAGCTCGACTCGATACCCGGACCCTGGGGATTGATCCATCCTGTCTGCTCTTTTTCCCCGTGCCTCACTCTGACCTTCGCAAACGGCACTCCGGATGCCGAATCGGAGGGAACCGGATCACCGCCGCCCTGAACTACACCATGGGGCATTGCCTCCAGAACCTCAACCTCGATGTCTCCCCATGAAACATGCAAACCGGGGCTGACCTCGAGCATTGTCCGTGACGCATTCGGCAGAAATTTTTCCTGAACCGGATCGTAAAGCCCGAGTATCGGCGCATATTCCTCAATGGCAAAATCGTGAAGGTAAACGGAAAATGGCATCTCAACCATCGAATCCAGAACTCTGTCATATCCTTTTTTGCTTTCCTGTCCTTCATAGAGTGGAATAGCAAGCCGTTGCAGATCGGCAGATCCAAGCAGGGCTCCCGTTACGGCAACCCAGAAACCGGCATGAAACAGCAGAAACTGGATATTGGAAACCTTGAAGGGAACGAGTTTCTTTACGAAACCAAAGCCGAGGTTCAGCAGGAACAGGGTGCAGACAAGGGCAAACGGCCATGAAGCAAAAACCCTGTTGAGCCCTATATCCGACAACAGTCCCGAACCGTATTCAGGATCCTGTGGAAGAATCCCGCCGACGATTGAAAGACCCGCCAAAGCCGAGATAAGTGACAATCCGAGAGGTATTCCACCGAGCCATGCAACCAGCTCATGCTTTCTCAACAGAATACCGACAAGAAAAACAATGACAACAAGAATGACGAAAAGGATTCCGTTGACCGGCCATCCTGGAACAGCGACCCCCTCCCCGCCACTTGCAAGTTCGATAATCCACCCTGCAGCAACCAGAATACATGCCGTAAGCGCCCCTTCTTTGTAACCTCGCCGGGCTTCAAAGGACTTTTTTTGTTGTTTTTGCATAAAGCGTTCTTTGTCCCCTCCTGTACTACAAACCACCTTACTTCGCCTCGCCACATGGATCATACCGCGGGGACATCACACTGGATTTCGTCCTTATTCTTCAGGTCACAGCTACCTATTCCAAACAACCTTTGATCCCAAAACAGTTCGTGGCACTCGCCCGATTTTTCAGGCCTCATGACAGGTACCTTTGCCATCCGAAGAACACGTCACTTCACAAACCGGGCTTCTTTTTCTTTTGCCCACTCCGCATTGCCTTTCGATCCGTTCGGAAGTATGGTTTTGGTTGAAATGCCCGCCTCTGTAAATATTGTATTAATCACTTCCGTACCCTCGAGGTCCGTGCCGGCAAGATTAGCTGAACCAAGATTCGCATTATTGAGTGAAGCTGCCGCCATACCTTCACTCATGCCCAGATCGGCGCCCCTCAGGTCAGCCTTGCTGAGATCGGCGTTTCGCAGGTCAGCTTCCATAAGGTCCGCGTCACGGAGATCGGCACCGGAAAGAACAGCGGCAAACAGATCGGCGCTTTTGAGATTAGCTCCGACCAGTTTGGCACTGGAGAACTCGGCAAGGTTCATGTTGGCATTTTCAAGATCAGACCAGCTGAGATTTGCTCCCTTCATATTTGCCTTTCCAAGGAAAGCTTTTTTCAGACTGACTCTTTTCAGGAATGACCTGCTGAAATCCGTTTCAATAAAAAAACCTTCGGAAAGATCAGCCTCCGAAAGATCGGCATCATTCACCCTGCCCCTGCTGAGATTAACACCCCTTAATTTTGCGTTTTCAAGCCCGGCACCGCTGAGATCGGCTTCGACAAGGTTCGCATCAGACAAATTTGCTCTCTCGAGCATCGCCCTGCTTAAATCAATACCCTTGAGACCTGCATTCCTCAAATCCGCCCTGCGGAGATCAATGACATAGCTTGGATTATCTTTCCGAAATTTGTTCCATGAATCCACACCTTCCCTGAGCCGTTCCAGCAATGCCGGATCATAAGCCAAGAGATCGGACAAAGGAAAGAAAACATGGCAGCATAGTAAAATTGCCATGATTTTCCCTTTGAATTTCAGCACTTGCTGCTCCAACATATTCCATACCATCGTCACCCTCTCTATCTCGTCAGATTAAAAGTAACCGTAGCCGAAGAACCATCCGAGACAGTCACCGACTGCGTTTCCGCTTTCATCTTCTCGCTCCACACCGCGATCTCATACGTACCGGCAGGTACATTCCGGATAGTAAAACTGCCGTCTGCCCCTGTGAGCGAGAAATAGGGATTGTCGAGCACGACAACATAAGCCGACATTTCAGAATGCACGTTACACAGAAGATCAACAACGCATGTCTTGTCAAAAGTAACTGTCTTGTATCCGCCCGGACCAAACGTTCCGAGATTGAAAGATTTGCACTCGGTAGGAGAAAACACGTTATGGTTCACGTTATCACTGTTCTTGAAATTGACCTTCGAACCGACAAGCACCGGAAGCACGTGAGGTATGAATGTCAGATCCTGCTGGTCAACCACATACGGCTCTTGGGGCGCATTGAAGGTACCCTGCACATTTTTCAAATAAACCACGACATTTTTTTTATACTTGGCCCTTTTTGTCTCAACCGAACCGGTTATGGTTCCTGCCGCAAAAGCTTCCTGCTGCCCGATTGCGGCGACGCCCATAAAAACAATCACCAGTAATGCATTGAATAGCATCCTTTTCATAACGACTCCCTGTTTTAGCGTTTACATTTCACGGAAAACAAATCGACATGGTTTATTTGTCTTCCGGATTATCATCCGAACCAGGAAAACTCCTGATGTGATCGATCAGAAAACCCACCTCCTCTTTATGCAGGGTACGCCCCCACGGCGGGCAGAGATTTGACCTGCCGACAGACGCGCTCCCTTCACTGATTGCTTTGTACAAAAGCTCCGAGTCTCTCTCCTCAAAAAAACTGTCATCAGTGAAATCAGCCGGTTTGGGCTCGAGGCTGAACCCGTAATACCTCCCTGCTCCATCACCATTCTCACCGTGACAGATAGCACAGTAATGCATGTAGAGACGCCTTCCGTCTATCGAGGCATATGAAGTTTTCTGCTCGTCAGCGGAAGCATGTTCCTGATTTGCTGAACAGCTGCAAAGAAGACAGGCACAAATTCCAGCAAAAACCCTGTAGAGACCGGCACTATGTTTGTTTCTCGACATATCGCTCACTCCTGCTTCAATGACATGAGGTACCGGGTAAGATAGACCCTCTCGCGTTCTGTAAACCCCAGATTCGGTTCAACGTTTTCAGGATTGTACCGCTGGGGGTCTTCAAGGTATTTAAAAATAAAACCGGCCGTCAGACGGTCGCCGACAAAGGAAAGATTGGGCCCGACAGACCCCCCGGCATTTCCTATCTGGTGACACGCAACACACCCCTTTTTATCATAAAGCCGTTTGCCCTCGAGTACCTGGTCAACAGTTCCGTTATCAACAAGCTCAGGCAGGGAAACAGGAATATCATCACTAACAAGGTCACTCCTGAAGAAGCTCATCACAGTTTCTATCTCCGAATCAGCAAGGTTTCCCTGTATCATTCCGTCCTGCTTGTCAAGATTGAATCGAGGCATTTGTTTAAGCATGGGCCGGATAATATCAGGCTGCTTCAGAAACTTCCTGACCCACCCTTCCTGTAGTTTGCTCCCCGCAATGGCAAGGTCCGGAGCATAGTTATAGCCATGATTGCCGATCTTGTGACAGTTCAGACATTTGATATCTTTCTCGAGTTTTTCAAAATCACCGGACAGAATATGTCTTTCAGACTCGCCCTCCAGCCTTTCTATCTCCCTGTAGGCAAGCACTTTATAACGGACAGGGCGGCTTACGTCGGTAAATCCGAGCAGCACCGATGAAACAGCTCCCAGTTCGTCTTCGTTTAACCGATAATCGGGCATTCTCAGATCATCCCTGTAGCTCCTTGGCGCCCGCAGTTTCTGTTTGACGTAACTCAGTCTTTCATGAGGTATCTTGCCTTTCATTTTCCCGAAATCCAGGAGCTCGATCGGCTTGCTGCCAATTGATGAAAGCTCTGCGCCGATCTTGTCTGTTGACACCGCCCCCTCAATAGTCGTTCCGGCTCTTCTTAACTGAGGCGCAATATCCTGCATCTCTTCCATTCCCTTCAGCTTATGACAACCGAAACAACCGTATTTCTCAACCAGTGCTTTCCCCTTTTCTATTGATTCGGCTTTGATAGGAACTGCCTCCTCATACTCGGGCTCGAAATCCCAGTCCTGAAATTCGCTCACAACATATTCCACGAGCGCGGCAAGTTCCTGATCGTTGAACCGGTACCTCGGCATTTTGGTTTCGGGAAAGTATTTCTTCGGATCCCTGATCCAGTTGAACAGCCACTCCTTGGTAACCTTGCTGCCGACCTTGGTCAAGTCAGGAGCATGAATCTCCGTATGGTTCCCACCCTTTCCATTGGTTGTATGGCAGATGTTACAACGGGATTGCCGCCAGATCGCCTTACCTTTTTCAGCCAGGTCCCAGTCAATGTCGTCATCGGTGTAGAGCGTGTCGTGCCGGGTGGTCCCGGTCATGCTGAAAAGGTAATCGGTAATCGATTCAGCTTCCCCTTTTGAAAAAAAGAACTTGGGCATCCGTGCAGCCTCATAATAGGTCTTGGGGTCCTGCAGCCAGTTCACCGCCCATGAATAGTTAACCTTTGTCCCCGCTTCGGCGAGCACCGGCCCGATCTCACGCAGCTCTTCGTAACCGGGTATCATGTGACACCCGTAGCATCCGTATTTTTTTATGAGCTTTGAACCTTTGCTGATGAATTCCGCTCCCCGTAAACCCTCGATGTCCCCATGACATGAAATACATGATGACTGCGTCATGCTGCCCCGCAGCATCGGCTCGGTCCAATGGTCCACCCACCCATGTGCCTTGTTGGGGGAAGTGGTTGCCCTGCCCTGTCCCTGGTGACAGAAGGTACAGCCATATTCACTCACCGGATGATTTTCCAGAAAAATAAAGCTGGCAGGGTGTCTGGTAAACGGTTGCTTCTCACTCAGCTTGTAACTGCTTTCGATACCGGCATGACAGCTTATGCAACGATCCGCCTTTCCTACGTCGCTTATATGTATCTGTCTGATCTCCGGAGATGTACGCTTGTTGCCTTTAATCGCCGCCAGTTTTTCATCAAGACCCTTGTGCAGGGACATGATTTCAGCCCTTATCGCTTCAGCTTCACCTGTCAGCTCGTCAATATTTTCCTCTATTCCCTTCTTCCTTTCAAGCAGAGCATCCCTGCTCTTTTTCAGCTCTTCAATCTCGCCCTGAAGCTGTTGCATCACTTTTTTATCATGCTCTTTCTGATCCCTTATATAGAGATACTCCGCTTCGAGGAATCTCCCCCGTGTTTCCTGAAGCTTTTTCTGGTTTTGTGCCAGCGACGATCCGATTACATCAAGCTGACCTGTCAGCTTTTTATATTTTTCCTGAACCTCCCGGCTGTTAAAGAAGTCCTCTTCGGCCTTGAGCTTTGCCTGTAAAGATTCAAGCTTTTGGGCATTGCCGTTGCTGTCGAACTCTTTCTTTGCCCTGTCATATTCCTCCTGCAGTTTTTTTCCTTTCAGTTCCTTATACTCCTGCTGGTACGATTTCCACGGTCTGAGCTGTACCTCGTCCTTCCATATCACCCAGAACGTAAGCCCAAGAAGCAGCAGGCTCAGGAAAGCAAACAGGAGCGAGGTATACGAAGACTTTTGTTTCATACTTTTCCGTCTAAAAACATTACTCGGTGCACCAATCCGGCATGTTTCAAATGTTGAACCATGGCGTTACCCAGACGTACTTGACCAGAAGCACAAGACGCAGAAACATCTTTATCGGCAGGGCGAGCATCGTCCAGAACAAAAAAGAGATCGTCACATAAGGGAACACACCCAAATCTTCAAGAAACTCGGGATTCCTCTTCTTCCAGTACAGATAGGGAAGGACCATGCCCAAAGCGTAATAGAAGGTCACAAGACCTCCTCCGATAAAAAACCCCAAGCCTGACCTTGAATCTATGCCTACAAGATCTGTAAGATCCGTAGTGCCTTCATAGATAACTCTATGGTGATCCCAGGCCTCCCATGGCCAGAACCATAACCAACCGGGCCCCCTGAAAAACACCCCGATAACGATCAGCAGAATCCAGAGCGCTAAAAATCCGAAACAGAAAATCAATATGGCCCATTTTCTTTCGGCAAACGTATAGTAACCGTTTCCTTTCGGGTTGTTGTCTATGTAGGGAATGGCGATCAAACCGATAATGATCAGCGTGGGCAGCACCACACCCGCTATCCAGGGGTCGAAGTAGACAAGCATTTCCTGAAGTCCGAGAAAGTACCAGGGTGCTTTTGCGGGGTTTGGCGTCAGGGTCGGACTTGCCAGTTCCTCAAGCGGTGCATCGACGACAAGAGACCAGAATGTAAGCCCGATAAAAACAATCAATGCGATAATAAACTCGATCCTGACAAGAGGCTTCCAGCTATCAGTCTTACCGTCTCCTTCCCCTTCGATCCTCTCGCCTTTTCTCCTCATCGCATCATTTCTGAACGCTTGCAGAAAAGCCCAAACGGTGAAAAAGATTACCATGAGAATCATCACGACAATCGCGATATTGTCCGGTGCCGATATTATCTCAATAAATGGGCCCATTATAAGTCCGGGGAGTTACAAGTTGTTTGAAATGCATCATGAATGAGGACCTGAAATACCTCCATCCTTTCGTACCCGCCAGAAATGCACCGCCATCAGGACCACCGCCACAAGCGGAAGTACCACACAGTGCCATACGTAAGACCTGAGCAGCGCGTTCCCGCCTACAGTCGATCCCCCGAGTATCGCGAAGCGGACATCGTTGTAGGGAGTGATGCCGAGATATTCACTGAAAGGGCCCTCAAAGCCCAAGAGGGGTGTACCTGCTGCCATGTTTGTCCCGACAACTATTGCCCAGTAACCGAGTTGATCCCAGGGCAGAAGATAACCGGTAAAGCTAAGGAGCATGGTCAGCACAAGCAATATCACTCCGATTGCCCAGTTAAACTGCCTCGGCGATTTGTATGAGCCGGTCATGAAAACGCGAAACATGTGCAGCCAGACAACAATGACCATGAAATGTCCGGCCCACCGGTGGAGATTTCTCAGAAAGATCCCATAGGGAACCTGGAATTCCAGGTCCTTTATATCCCAGTAGGCTTTCTCAACCGAGGGGTGATAGTAAAACATCAGAAGAAAACCTGTAACAGTCAGGATGATAAATGAAAAGAGAGAAATCCCTCCCATTCCCCAGGTAAACCTGAGCTTCAATGCACTTTCACGCACCTTTACCGGATGCAGGTGCATGAAAATATTGCCGAAAATCGCAAGCGCGCGATTCCTCGGGGTATCCTTGTAATCCCGCCTGAAAATCGACTTCCAGATCACAGACTTTTTGATCCTGTCAAGCATGCTCATTTTTCCCGCCTTTTCTCACCGGAGCCCGAGTCAAGCATAGCCCCGCATTTTTTTCACCTGTTTTGAGTAAATGTCAAACACCTTTTCGGACCCGTCAGGATTAACCATAACTATTGCCTCCCAGGGACAGTCAACAGCGCAAAAATTACAACCGGTACAGAGCTCGCGGTTTACGTGAGCAGAACCGTTAAAATTCAAGCCGGTATTGAGAATATCAATACATGAAACCGGGCAGACCGAAACGCAGATCCCACACCCTGTACACAGTTCCGTTCTGATTTCTGCTACAGCCTTTTTTTTAACGCTTTTTTCAGTATCAAGAATACCTTCCACCTGAGAGAGACCCCCTGTTTATACCCTCAGAAGACTCTGAGGATGCATCTGATTTGATTCTTTACCCGGAACACCTTTGAACTTGATGCTTTTGTCAACAAGCAATTGTCCGTCCTCCGCGATGCTGATTTTAAACCTGTCCATCGGCCTCGGTGCCGGCCCCTCGAAATTAAACCCCGAGATGTAATACCCGCTCCCGTGGCAGGGACACTTGAATTTATTCTGTGACTCGAGCCAATTGGGAGTGCACCCAAGATGGGTACACTTTGCTTCCATCGCAAAAAAAGACCCGTCACTCTGCCTGACTATCCATGTGCCGTATTTGTTTATGAACTGGGTATTTACCTGCCCTGGCGGATAATCGCCCGGCTTGCCTACCTTGAACCTCGTCGGTGGCTCAAAGAGCACTCTCGGATAAAGAAACCTCACGAAAGCAGCCAGGTTTATGCCGATAAACCCCACTATTCCGCCCCAACCGATCTTTCTCAGAAATGCGCGGCGCTTTTCGTTCCGGTTTTGCGTCTCTTCAACCTCCGGCTGGACGGTTGTCAGCTCATTTTCCACCATGCATCTATCGACTTGGCATTTCAGTTTTTGCCACCATTATTTCTTGAAATGAAAAAATCGTTCCAGTAAACCTGTCTGCTGATAAAACAAGAAAACTCCTCCCCTCTTTTCCGAAGATGAGTAGTTTATCAGCGACACTTCTATGTAACGGGGGAATAACCATGCCGGTGATAATTTGAGTACATCCAGTGGCCCGTTTCAATTATCACCGGCTGCGCATCACCTTAGAAAGCAAGCTGCGCGAAGACTTTCAGGGTATTGTAATTCGAATGCTCTGCCATAACGTATTCTGCGCCAAGTTTCGCGTTCGCCCTGAGAAAGGCCCCTATACCGGGTATAACCGCGTAGGTATAATCCCGATCATCACCGGGGGCCCCCCAGTCCTCATAACGCACAACCGCTACGAGCCATGGGTAGATAAAATAGTCCAGTTCCGCTGAAAACTGGGTTACGTCGGTGTCGATGTAACGGCCAACCTGTCCGATTGCGCGCACCGACCCAAATGTCGCGGTAATATCGCCACCGATAGCGTTCTTTTCTCCATCCACACCGTGATCAGAATTGAAATAATTAACGCCAAGCGTTACGGCGTTGTCAAGACCGATCATATCGTTTCCCATTGTACCGCCTGAACCGCTGAGCAGACCTGAACCACCGAACTTGTAGGTTGCCCTGACAAACCTGCTGTCGAAGGGGTTTCCTGACCACTCTTCTTCACCCTGGCCGGTTCCAAATATCAGGCTGTATCCACCTGCATCACCGCCGGCCACCCTCAACTCGAAACCGTTACCCGGGCTGGGTAAAGCAACAGCGTAAGAGTCTCCTTCTCCGTTCGGTGTTGCCGAAATGATCGTAAACAGCTCGGTGAAGCCAATTCCCCCGAACGCGAGATGCACTCCCTCGGACAGTGACCACAGAAGCTGAAACCCGACTTCCTCACCGCCAACAGCCCAGTCACCGAGAATCGAGATGTTATCGCCTATCGTCGCAGCAAATAAAACTTCAAGCTCACCGGGGAGTCCCCACTTGTACTTGTCGTCCACTCCCCGCCACTCAAACAGTTCACCCGTCATAAACAGGGCTACCGGAACGATGCCGGGAATATCAGTAGGAAAAATCGCTTTTGGCCAGACCTTTTTCCACGCTTCGGAACCAAGGGGTGTTTGCTCGATTTCGACCTTGTCTTCATCCGCCCCTCCTGGCCAACGATACCCGTTGTTCCTGAAAGCCTCTCCAAAAGCATTTCTTGCAGGATAGCCAATGTGACATGTGGCACAGGAAGTGCCGTACTTACGTGCAAATACCGGCACCGCTTCACTCTCACTGCTCCAGAAAAGGAACGGGAGAGCCAAACATGCCGCAAGAGTAGCCGCCCATATTTTTTTCATGGTCATTCTCCTCCTATTTACAGAATTATGAAATGCGTTTGATGGGGGCTCCCTTTGACAGGCCAACGCATTATCCTTGCCGGATTAACAATTGTTAAGTTAACAATCGTTAACCATTATATCCAAACAGCAAAAAGCTTTTTTCACAAAAATAACCCTATTCAATGTGTTAATGGCGTATAATGACGTTCGTCGGCAAAAATCACAGGCCAATTCCGGGCTTTTTACTTCCGGATAATCACGTGGTAATACTCTCCTTCTTTCCTGATATCCTCGACATGATGCCCCTGCTCTTTGGCAGTCCGCGGAACGCTTTCGAGAGGTTCGCCTTCCGTCAGCAGAACATCGAGAGTATCCCCTTCCTCAATCTGAGAAAGTTTCAGTTTCACCTTGACCATGGTCATCGGGCAGCGTTCTTTTGTTATATCTATTGAGTGTTCCACGGAAAATATCCTCCTTTAGGGCACCTCTATTAATTTGCTACGCACCATGATTACTTCGTTGATCGGTGCTCGAAATCCTCATGTACTTCGTGTACACTCCGGTTTCTCCGGCTCCGTTCGCCTTGTACTCATGTCGCTCGCGACAATTTATAGAGGTGCCCTTTATTCACTTTAGTACCCAGCCATCTCTAGCGCTATCCCGCTAACAAGCTTTTTTTGACTTTCCCTTGTTGCTCGTTCCAACTGTAAGCTAACCGAACAGCCATTTACTATGGGTTTATATAAAAATAATATGTCCATCCTTCGAAGCGTCGAGGAAAGTGGCGACGCCGACAACATTCTGCACATGGTCGTCAAGGTCATCCTTTTTGATCCCGAGAATATGCATTGCCATTTCGCAGGCGACAAAATCGATACCAAGCTCTTTCGCAGCCACTATCAGCTCATCGAGGGTTGCAACGTTATTTTTCTTCATCATCCCGGTCATCAGCGCCGGGCTTGCGCCGCCAAAATTCAGGCGGCTTAACGGAAGATTCCTTTTTCCTCCCATGAGAAAATTGAAAACTTTCGCAAGAACCCCGCTCCCAATCCATGCCCGGCCTGTTTTTTTCTTCAGAACATTCAGTCCCCAGAAGGTAAAAAACATCTTCACCTCCCAGTTTACCGCGGCAGCACCTGTTGCGAGGGTAAATGCAGCAAGCGCTTTGTCAAAATCGCCGCTGAAACATACTATCGAGAGCTTTTTACGTTCCATTGCCTTTCCTGGTTTTCCGGTTCCGTGGTATCCTTTATCCGTCAATAATGCCGAGAGGCTCTTCGGCAACCTCTTTCTTTACGATCCTGAATGCCCTGACCTCCGGTTCGGCGGCTGCGAGAGAAACAATCACATGGATGATTTCCGGATCGAATGCAAGCCGGATATCCTCCTGCGACGGCCGTGCCGGTGTTTCGGGATGGCTGTGATAGACGGCAACTGCACGCTGTTTTTTCTTTCGCATTGCAAGCACTGCCTCAAACTGTTCTTTCGGATCGAAAGAGAAATGTTCACCCGATTTGTCAATGTTCGTCAGAGAATAAACCTCAAGGACCGTTCTTTCATTACCCCCCAGATACCCGCATGCTTCCAGAGGCATCTCCCGGCGGGCATGTTCGATAATCTTTTCATAAACGCTTTTGCACATTTCCATGCTCTCTCCTTTTCGAGTAGCCATCTGTTATGGGCGCCTCTATTAACTTGTTGCGCACCATGATTACGTCGTTGTCCCGATTCTATCGGGACTCACGACAATTAATAGAGGTACCCTCATTTCAGGTCGCAAACCGTCTGCTCCTCATCCCGCAATTCGGTAATAGAAGGACGCTCGGAGCAGACCGCGCAATTCGGGTTTCGTTTTAGTTTCACTTTCCTGAAATTCATGGGCAGCGCGTCGAAAGTCAGCAATGCGTCAGCCAGAACCTCCCCTGCTCCGGTGATATACTTCAATGCTTCAGCGGCCTGTACCGTACCGAGCATTCCGGCCACCGCTCCCAGCACACCCGCTTCGGAGCAGGTCGGGATCATGTTTTTCGGCGGAGGTTTATGGAACACGCAACGATAGCAGGCACTTTCTTTCGGCAGCACGGTCATTGTCTGGCCGTTGAACCTCAGAATCCCGCCGTGAGAAAAGGGTGTATCCAGCATCACGCAGGCGTCATTGATGAGAAATTTAGTCGCGAAATTGTCGGTGCCGTCGATAACAAAATCATAGCCGTCGATGATATCACTGATATTCGACGCATTGACAAAAGCTTTTATGGGCTCGACAGTTACATCAGGATTTATCGCTTCCATCTTTTCCCTGGCAGAGGACACTTTCGCTGACCCGAGGTCGTCTGTAAAGTGAATGATCTGCCGCTGAAGGTTCGAAACCTCGACGGCATCAGCATCGACAATACCTATTGTTCCGATCCCGGCTGCCGCACAATACATGGCCGCCGGTGCGCCAAGCCCTCCCGCACCGATGATCAGCACTCTGGACCGAAGAAGTTTCTGCTGCCCTTCGACCCCGACGGAGTCGAGCAGAATATGGCGGCTGTAACGTTCAAGCTGGGACTCGGTAAAATCAATCATATGCTCTCTATTCCATTTTTTATGTCATCTGTTAAATCTTCCAGGTCCTCGATGCCGACCGACAACCTCAGCATGTTATCCGCAATACCCATATCCCGGCGCTCCCGAACAGAATATTCACTGAATATCGTCGAAGCGGGATGGATAATCAGGCTTTTGTTATCGTTGAGATTTGTCGCGTTTCTGATAATCCCGAGGCTGTCGATAAAACGGAAACACTGTTCCCTGTCCTCAAGTTCAAAAGCAACCAGCCCCCCAAACCTTCCGTTGAACTGCCTTGCCGCGACTGCATGACTCTGTGATGTCGGCAAACCGGGGTAGTTGACGCCCCTGATTTTTTCCTGCCCGGCAAGAAACCGGGCAATTTCCATTGCGTTATCGCAGCTCTTCTGAATGCGCAGAGCAAGGGTTTCCAGACCGAGCGTGTTCATCCATGCGTGATGCGGGGCCATGCAGGAACCGCAGTTCCTGAAAACCTCCCTGCGCAGTTTGGCAAGAAATGCAAACTGCCCGTACTGCCCTGTAAGCGGAGAGATTTTCGACGACCTGCTCCAGTCGAACAAACCGTTATCGATAACGATCCCGCCAACCCCGGTTGCCCCGCCTGACACATACTTGGTCGTGGAAACAACCTCCACCGCAACCCCGTAATCCCTCGAGCTGAACAGATATGGCGTTGTCAGCGTACCGTCAAGCACAAGAGGAATCCCGGCCCTTTCCGCACAGGCTGAAACGACGGAAATGTCGGCAACTTCGAGCTGTGGATTGGTTATCGTTTCAAGGTACAACACACGGGTCTGTTCGTCGATCCTGCTTTCTATGGAACCCGGATTGTTCATATCGGCGTAGCGTACTTCGAGACCCCAGTCCCCTAATGTCTTTTCAAACAGTGATATGGTGTTTCCAAAAAGGTGTCGGCTCGAAACAATATTGCTCCCGGCGGAACAGAGGGCGAGCATGACATTGGTAATGGCGGCCATACCGGATGAAAGCGCGATAACCCCGCGCGAACCGGTAAGAACCCGGATTTTCGTTTCGAAATCCTCCACGGTCGGGTTGGAAATCCTGCTGTACGTATGCGCCGGCAGCTTTCCTTCGAACGCCTCCTGAATCCTTTCGGCGTTTTCAAACTCGAAAGCAACGGAATCATACAACGGCGGGCGAAGGGCTCCGTGAACATCCTTTTTGGGATACCCGGTATGCAGCGCCTTTGTGGTAAAACCCTTCATGCAGAGCCTCCTCCTCCCATGAAATAGAGAAAATCAATTTCGTCACCTTCTTTGACAATTCTTGAATCGAAAGCATCCCGCTCAAGAAAATCCCCGTTGATCTGAACGGAAACCATGTCCGGCATTTCAACTCCCTGTTGTGCAAGCAGTTCTTTCACCGTCATGGACTCACGCACAACCTCTTTTTTTTCACCGTTGATTGTCAGCTTCATAATCATATTTTTGTGGTTATACTCAGATATCTCTCCCCGGTATCGGGAAACAACGTCACGATCGTCGAATCCTGTATTCCTTTGTTTTTTATGTATTTTGCGGTTCCGCAGGCTGCGGCTCCCGATGAAATTCCAGCCAGAATCCCCTCTTGAAGAACAATCCTCTGCATCCATTGCATTGCCTCCTCATCGGTTACCGTAACCACTTCGTCAATCAGCTCTCTGTCCATGATGGAGGGAATAAACCCGGGCCCGATACCCTGTATTGCGTGAGGCCCGGGAGGCTCACCGCTTAGAGCAGCACAGTTTGCCGGCTCGACGGCAACAATCTTCACCGATGGACGTTCTTTCCTCACTTTCCTTGCTATTCCGGTTATTGTTCCTCCCGTTCCCACACCGGCAACGATGACGTTAACGTTCCCGTCGGTATCCTGCAATATTTCACCGGCGGTTGTGTTCTCATGAACCTCCGCATTTGAAGGATTGTCAAACTGACGGACAAGAAAAGAACCTTCCAGGGAAACATGCAATTCCTCTGCTTTCGCAATGGCACCTTCCATTCCAAGATGGGCGGGTGTCAGCTCAACTCCCGCTCCGAAAAATGCAAGAAGTTTTCTTCTTTCGATGCTCATTGAATCCGGCATAACCACAATGAGCCTGTATTTCCTGACAGCGGCAATGAACGCAAGAGCGATTCCCGTGTTTCCGCTGGTAGCTTCGATTATCGTGCCGTGAGGCTCAAGCTCGCCCCTCTCAACGGCATTGTCGATCATGGCAAGCGCCGCCCTGTCCTTGACCGATCCACAGGGGTTGTACTGCTCGAGTTTTGCCAGCACTCGGTTCCCATTCCCGAAAAGCCTGCTCAGCGCTACAAGAGGGGTTCTTCCCACAAGCCCGGTTATGTCTTCAGCGTATCGCAATCCGGTGAATCATATTAAAAGCTACAGCCACATCTATATATAATAGATCCGTCTCTCCCCATACCTTCTCTCCTTTTCAAGAAGCTCATCCAGGGACATGGAAAAGTGTTCCCTGATAACATTTTCAAGGTTGCCGAACGTCTCCCTTACCGCTTTGGCGTCATGTTCCCTGACGATATCGAGAGGCCCTTCGAGAGCTTCGAGAATTGAGAAAACCACAAGATTCCGCGGACTGTCGGCAAGTTCGTACCCTCCCCTGTTGCCCCTGACGCTTTTCACCAGCCCGGTTTTTACCAGCCGGTTGAAAATCTGCTCCAGATAATTTTTCGGAATACTTCTCTGCTCGACAATCTGCCTGATTTGCAGTCGGTCCTTACCGAAGTTGTCCGCCAGATCAAGCATGGCAGCTAATCCGTAATGTGCCTTGGCGCTCAGTGAAAACATAACAGACTATTCTGACTATTTTATACAACTTTAACTTATAAAAATCGACCAAAATAGTCAAGAATATTTTCACAAAAACCGCGTCGTCTTCAGCGACACGAAAGCAGAACAAGGCATGCAAGCGGCTGAAGCATTCCAGGGCACCCTGTAGTTCTTTGCCGAAAAAGAAAATAAGGCCCGGGGAACAAAATTTTTTATTTAGGAAAATTACTCTATAATAAGTAGCGAAAACCGGGCGGGCACTCTCTCCTGACAGTAATAATGTTACCGTTGCGTATGATCGAATTTCCGGAGGTTTTTCGACGGTCTTTTAAGAACTATGAACCAATTAACCCAGACAAAAGGGCAGGGAAGAAACGATGAAACATGTCGTGATCGTTGGCGGCGGCTTTGCCGGCATCAATGCAGCAAGGGAGCTTGGCAACAAACGTGACGTCAGAGTCACCCTTATCGATAGAAAAAACTATCACCTTTTTCAACCGCTTCTCTATCAGGTCGCCATGTCGGCGCTCGGTGCGGGCGATGTTGCGGAGCCGTTGAGAAACATGCTCTCCAGATACAAAAACATTACCGTATTTAAAGGTGTTGTTGAAAATGTCGATACAGAAAGAAAGATTCTGCAGACAGATTTCGGCGAGATACCCTACGACTACCTGATCCTTGCCTGTGGTGTCAAGCACCATTATTTCGGTAACGAACAGTGGGAAGAGCATGCTCCCGGTCTGAAAATCATTGCCCAGGCAACCGAAATACGGCGCAGGGTGATGGAAGCCTATGAAGCGGCGGAAAGAACCGCGGATTCGGTTGAACGTAAAAAGCACCTGACGTTCGTCATTGTAGGCGGGGGACCTACCGGGGTGGAACTTGCAGGATCGATCGGTGAAATGAGCCGGTTCACGCTTTCCAAATATTACAAGCACATCGATCCCAAGCTCACAAGGATATTTATTGTCGAAGCCGAACCGAGAATCCTCGGGTCCTTCTCGCCGGAGCTGGCAAGCAAAGCAACCAGAGCGCTGGAACAACTCGGTGTACAGGTATGGACAAGCAGTATGGTAACCAACGTCGATGCAAACGGCGTCCAGATCGGAAATGAACGCATCGAAGCCGCAACCGTTCTATGGGCCGCCGGCGTCCGT